>CAJXFJ010000054.1 GCA_913052515.1 uncultured Flavobacteriales bacterium
CGTAGAAGCATTTTTCATAAAGTTCTTCGTTAAATGTTTTTCCATTGCTAAGGGTAACTTCTTCTTTTAGCCATTGCCAAACTTGAGTTCGTGAAATTTCTGCTGTGGCGGCATCTTCCATTAAGTTAAAAATGGCAGCAGCTCCATTTCCACTAAGCCAAGCAGCTATATATTGAATTCCAATGTTTATATTTTTTCGAACTCCTTCTTCTGAAATTGTCCCTACTGGAACTTCAATTAGGTCTTTGGCAGAAACTTGTACATCTTCTCGTTTTTCATCAATTTGATTAGCCTGAAGCATATAAGTATTAAAAACATCTAAAGCCACTTTAACTAATGCAGGATGGGCTACCCAAGTTCCATCATGTCCATTTTGAGCTTCGCGAATTTTATCGTTTTTCACTTTTTCAAAAGCAAGGCGATTGGCCTCTTCATCATTTTTGATGGGAATTTGTGCAGCCATGCCTCCCATAGCATGTACGTTTCTTTTGTGACAAGTTTTAATGACCAAATCTGAATAGGCTTTCATAAAAGGAACGGTCATACCTACTTGATCTCGGTCAGGTAAAATGAACCCCTCTTGTTTATGGAAACATTTGATGTAAGAAAAGATGTAATCCCAACGTCCACAATTTAAACCTGCGGAGTGCTCTCTCAATTCATAAAGAATTTCATGCATTTGAAAGCTAGCTAATATGGTTTCTAATAAAACCGTTGCCTTAATCGTGCCTTCTGCAATTCCCAAATAATTTTGAGCAAAAACAAATACTTCATTCCACCAACGAGCTTCTAGGTGATGTTCTAGTTTGGGTAAATAGAAGTACGGACCACTATTTTTAGCTAAGAGCGCTTTCGCATTATGAAAAAAGTAAAGTCCAAAATCGACTAAAGAGCCGCTCATTGCTTGATTATTAACAAGAATGTGACTTTCCATTAAATGAAGCCCCCTTGGTCTAACCATTAGAACTGCAGGATTATCATTTAATTCGTAATGTTTGCCATTCGGATTCGTAAAACTGATAGTACCACGAACTGCATCATGTAAGTTTATTTGACCCATCATCATGTTTTCCCAAGAAGGAGAATTACTATCCTCAAAGTCAGTCATAAAAACTTTAACACCTGAGTTTAAGGCGTTAATCACCATTTTTCGGTCTGTTGGGCCAGTAATTTCAACTCTACGATCTAACAAATCTTTTGGAAGAGGTGAAACGGTCCAGTCACCTTCTCGAATGCTTAGCGTACCCTCTATGAAATCTGGTGTCCATCCATTGTTCAGTTTTTCCTTTGTTTCATTTCTAGCTTCCATTAAAGTTTGTCTCTTTTCTTCAAACTTTAAATGCAATGCTTCTAAAAATGCAAGTGCCTCTTCCGTGAGTATACTCTTAAAGCTGCTATTCACTTGACCTCTTATTTCAATTTGTTTTTTATTCGTTCCTATTATCATGGTGATTTTGTTTTAGCGTACGATGCAAATATAGCGAACGTTCGCAAAATAAAAAGAATTCGCAAAAAGAATTTTTTCGCTGAATGTTTATATTTGTTTCAAATTCGAGAAATGAAGCACCTTTCAGAAGATCAGATAAAAAAGATTTTTGGCTTAAAATTGAAGCAATGTAGAACAGAAAAAGACCTTTCTTTGCTTGGTTTGTCCAAATTAACGGGCTTAAGTAAGAGCTACCTAAACGAAATTGAGAAGGGGAAGAAATACCCCAAGCAGGATAAAGTTATTGCTTTAGCAGAAGCCTTAGAAACCTCCTATGAAGAGCTGGTGAGCGTCAAATTAAAAGGCAATATGGCTTCTTTGGGTGAGATTGTTCAAAGTGGAGTTTTGAAAGAAATGCCTTTAAATCTTTTTGGAATTGACGAGAATAGCTTGATCGATATTATTTCCGGAGCACCTGAAAAAGTTACCGCTTTTATCGGGACTATTTTTGAGATGACCAGGGAGCATAACATTACCAAAGAGTACTTTTACCTTTCTTCATTGCGTGGTTTTCAAGAGCGAAAAGAAAACTACTTTGAGCGAATTGAGCAGGAAGTTGAAAAGTTTGCCAAACGTTATCAGCTTGACTTATCCAAAAAAGTAGTTTCAGAAGAATTGGAAGAAATCTTAAAAGATGAGTTTAACTATTCAATTGATGACAATCAGTTAACTGAACAAGATTACCCAGATGCCATACGTTCGGTTTTCATTCCCAAAGAAAACCGTTTGCTAATTGCGAAACCAACCTCAGAAACACAGCGGGTTTTTATCTTGGCAAAAGAGCTGGCTTACGCTCATTTAGGAATAAGTCAACGCCCACTAACTTTTACTTGGATAAAGTTTTCGCATTTTGAAGAGGTGCTGAATAACTTTAGGGCTTCGTACTTTGCCGGAGCGCTTATTTTGCCCAAAGAGCGTTTTACTCAAGATTTAGAATCTTTTTTTCAATCTAAGAAATGGGATCCAAAAGCCTTTTTAAGCTTGTTGCATAAGTACACCGATTCAGCGGAAACATTTTTTCAGCGTCTCACAAATGTTTTGCCTCATGAAATGGGGATTCGAGATATTTTCTTTTTGCGCTTTCACACCAAGTCAAACCAATTACCGCAGTTAAACAAAGAATTACATCTCAGTAAAAAGCATCAACCTCACAAAATGGACCGAAGGGAACATTACTGCATGCGCTGGGTAAGTACCGATATCTTAATCAACCAGGATGATTATGTAGAAATGGATGGAATTCGAGTGGGTGTCCAAATCAGTCGCTTTCATGAAAATGGAGCCAATTACCTTGTTATTACTTCTAGTAATGCAGACCCTTTTAAAGCTGATCGATTTAGGAGCGTATGCATTGGTATAGAACTTAATAACCGTCAGCGAAAGAAGATTGGATTTGTTAAAGATGAACAAATTCAAAAAAGGGAAGTCAACCAAACCTGCGAGCGTTGCGGTATTTTAGATTGTAAGGATCGTATGGCCGATGCCGATATTTTTCTGAGAGAAAAGCGAAATCAAGAAATTGAAAAAAGGGTGTATGATTTGATAGGTAAGGTTTAAGGCAATAGCCATGGACCTATTTTGATTAGCCAAAGGTAGTAGCCCAATATTCCACCAATAAACCCACCCGAAATAAAACTAAGCCGAAAGTGGGCGGGGATGAACCGAAAAATTACCACCAAACTGATGATTAAACTCAGACACGCAGTGGTAATAGAAATCAATCCTGGATGCCAATTTAGTTCTTGAGCTAAATAAAACTCATCTCCACCGAAAGGAGATTGAACTTTACCCAAAAAGAACTTAACCAAACCAACAAATAGATTAGCCAACTGTCTTAAGCAAAATAAGGTGAGAAAAGCGGCCAACCAATCAATAAAATTCCAAGTACGTTTTCCTAATGTTAATTCTCGGTAAATAAGAATTCCAAGGCCCATAAAAGAGCTAAGTAATGTTTGAGCAGGTCCACCTAGGCTAATCCAAAATGCATTACTTGGTAATAAATGGTAAGGAGATTCGCCTTCCCAATTCATTGATGCATAGTGCAAAGTAGTTTCGTAACCAAGGACTTTTGCTACAACTATGTGACCCATTTCATGACTAAGAGTGCCAATTACCGTGAAGGCAATAAAGACGAGAGAAAAATAAAATAAGGGTTTAAGTCTCAGGACCAAAATCAATTAATTTCTCTACAATTTGATCCAATTCTTGATCTACTTCGCTTCTTGAAACATAGCTTAAGCCATCTTCTTTTAATTTTAGCAAGTTGTCTTCCGAAGCATCATCCATTTCGGAGTTGGCACTTATGACTTGAGGGTCGAGTCGATGATAGTCTCTTTTATGCTCGTCTTCTAAGGTATCGTAAATTCGTTTAAGGTGATAATCGACGGTTTGTGAATTGCCACTCATCATGATTTCTAAAACTGGTTTTATCCATTGAATCATGCCCCAGTCTTTGGCTTTGTCGTACTTGTATTTTTGTGCTTTGCTTCCTGTACTCACTGAAACAATCATCATATTTTCAGCGGTTGGAGCTTCTTTCTCAATACCTTCAAAGTGCATGTTTCGAACCTCGGAGTAAGCAGCAAGAGCGGGGTTGTTGATAAATACGCCACCGTCAATTAAAGCATAATCTGTACCGATACCATTTTCCACCAAAGCGGTTTCAAAGTAAGTTGGGGCTGCCGAGGTTGAACGAGCTACATCCCTTACTTTAAAATCATAAATATCATTATTGGCTCTCGCTTGTTTGAAGAAATGGGGTTTCCCATTCGCAATGTCGTAAGAAGAAATAATACAAGGCTTCAACAATTCACTTAGTTTGGTGTCTCCAAAAGTTTCTTTCAATGCTTTCTCTAGGGCTTTGGCTGAGTATTTTTCATCGGTCACGCCATCTCCACTTTTGATTCGTTGCCAGGTATTTCGGTCAAAAATGCTGCTGCCTTTTTCCATGTAAAAATTTAGGGCATCTTCTGCAGAATATTTAGGTTTTCCTTCTTCGTTAGGGTAGAGGTAACAAAGACTTAAAATGCCTCCTGTACTTGTGCCTGCCATAAAATCAAAATAGTCGGCTAGCTTAGCATTAGGAGTTTCACTTTTTGTTTGAAGCTTGTCTTCGAGGCGCTTTAATACTTCACCTGCCAGCACGCCGCGGATACCACCGCCATCGATGCTGAGTATTCTTACTTTTCTCATTTTCTTGGATTTATGTTGTTTTTCCTTTCACCAAAGCTAGTGAATAAATCCATTAATGTAAGCTGTAAAGATGCCGAGGGTAATCTGCTATTCTCGTCTTTGGATTTTGCAATTCTCTTAAAGTGTCTTTCCCATTCCATTGGGCACTTTTAGAGTCTAGTTTTATTAGCTTTTCAGCCAAGTTAATGGCCATAATCTTAAGGTCGACATTTCTCTTTCCCAAAGACCGTAGCGCCCAGTTTACGGCTTTCTTTACATAAAGGCGTTCATCGGTTGCGGCTTCTTCAATAAGTTTAAAAAAGGGCATAAAAGCTGAATTATCAGATTTCTTATCAGCTGAAGTTAGGCCTGCTAGAGTTGCAAAAGCTGCTCGTTTAACAAACTCTTCTTCCCTTTTTGACCATTTATCAATTAAAATTGGGGCAAACTTAGAATGAGCAAACAACTTCATGCTATAGGTGTCACATATTTCCCAATTCTCCAGCTCATGCACAAACACTTCAGCTTGTTCTTGGGTTAATTCTTTAGGCGGAAAAAGCTTGGCACAGAGCAAACGGGCTTCATAAATGGATGTTTGGAAAAGTGCTAAGGCTAGCTCTTTGTCTTTACGAGTTCCTTTTACGATTTCATTTAACTGTTTTTGAGTTAAGCCCAATGCCTTGTGCGCTCGAATGCCAAATTTTACTTTGCGTTTTTCGATTAGGCTTGCATCTGCACCTTGTTTTAGTTGTTGAATTATTTGTTCTACAGAATTCATTTTCATATCAGCTAAAGCTAGAAAAAAGATTCTTTTAAGTGATAGAAATAGCTCTTGTATTTCTATGTTCAGCGGTACTTTTGCAAAATGAAATTTCTATACTTCTCTTTGCTCATGGTTTTGAGCACTTTTTTTACTTCATTCAGTCAGGCTCAAAATAGTGCAGATTATTACCTTTTAGATTCAATTAACCTTAGTGAGATCAGTAAAGAAGATTCTTTACACATTGAAAAACACTTAGCCCTTTTTCATCAAACAGATTCTTTGCCTTCCAAATTAGATGCCTTACAAAACTTAACCCTTTGTTATGCCTATGACCTAATTCTACGATATATGGACGTAATGGAGAAGCTTGCCTTAGAAGGTCTATCTAAATCTAAAACGAAATCAGATAGTAGTGTTTTCGGCTACCATTATGCTGCCTCCTTTTATAACAGAGGGTTTGTGCAAAAAGAATTAGATGCTTTTAGCCAAGCTTTAATTAACTACCAAAAGGCGGAAGATATATTTAAGAAATACGGTCATTTAGAAGCCGTTTCGGTTGTTTATAATAGTAAAGGTCACATACAATCATCAATAGGTTTAGTTGAAGAAGCAATTGAAAATTATAATAAATCCATTGACTTAGCATTAGAAACGAAATCTGAGCAAAGACTTTGTGAAGCGTATTTAAATTTTGCGAATCTAAACTCAGATCTTGATGAAGAAGAATTAACCTTTGAGTACTTAGACAAAGCCTTGCAATTAGCAGAAGCTAATGACTTGAAGCGATACATAGCACTAGTGAAAGCTGAAAAGGCCTATAACTATGAACGATTCAATCGAAAGGAAAATGTTATTGAAGACTACCAAGATGCCATTTCTGATTACCTAGAACTTGAGGATTTTAGATTGGCCAGTATAGCTCTTACCAACTTATCTAGACATTATTTTGACTTAACCAATGATCTACATGGGGCGGATAGCATAGTACAACTAGCTATTGAAAATGCTGAAAAGGCAAACATTAAACGTCAAAAGATGGAAGCCATTTTTAGATTAGGCTCATTTTACTATAAAAGTGAGGCTTTTCAGAAATCGTTGCCCTATTTTGAAAAGGTTTTGCAGTATTCTGAAGAAACTCAAAATGAACGCTTAGCGCAAAATGTAAGAGAATATTTGTATCAGGTATACGAGCAGTTAGGTATGTCACAAAAGGCTTTAAAAGTTTTAGAAAGCTTTCATAAGCTAGAAATTGAAACTCAAAATAATGACAATAAACTAGCCCTGGCTCGGCAAAGTGAAAAACATAAGTACCAAAGTCAAAAAGCTGAAGATGATTTAAAGAATGCACAAGAAATAGCTTTCGTAGAAAGCGAGGCTAAACGGCAACGAAATTTTGCTATTTCAGTAGGCTTGGTTAGTTTAATCATTTTGGTGGCGCTTATTATAATTTACTCCAAGCTTAAACAAATTAGGAAGCAGAAAGAAGAGTTAAACACGGCCTACGAAAAATTGGAGAAAAGCAAAGAGAATGAGGTTTTAGCTTCTAACTTAAAGGCTTTACAGTCTCAAATGAATCCTCATTTTATTTTTAATGCCTTAAACTCAATTCAAGCTTTGGTTCTTCGAGGGCAGGTAGAGTCTTCTTATGAATTCATTAATAAATTTGCTGCTTTAATACGAGAAACGCTGAACTTTTCAGAGAAAGAGTTTGTTCCCTTAGCAGAAGAATTTAAATTATTACAAACTTACCTCGCATTAGAAAAACTAAGATTTAAAGAAGAGTTTGAATATCAATTTGATGCAGAAGGGGTAAATCAAAACCTTAAAATTCCTCCGATGTTAATCCAGCCATTTATTGAAAATGCCCTAAAACATGGATTACTGCACAAAGAAAAGGACAGAAAACTAAGCTTGCATTTTAAGCAAGAAGAGGTATTGGTTTGTACCGTAGTAGATAATGGAATTGGACGTGAAGCCTCGAGGAAAATTAAAGAGCGTAGAATGAAGGAGCACAAATCTTTCGCCATAAGTGCTATTGAAAAACGATTTAGACTCTTACAAGAAAAGCACCAGGTAAATATTGGATTTGAATATCAAGATTTAATGGAAAATGGGCAATCTTTAGGAACAAAAGTGACGATACGAATTCCTTTTCAAGACTTAGGTAAAGAAAGTGAAGCCAGTGCTCAAACTTTTAAAGCTCAATCTTAAAAAGCCATTATTCTTGTAAAATGGAAATATACCGTGCTTTAATTGTAGACGATGAAAAAGATGCAAGAGATAATTTAGATCTTTTGCTAAAGCGTTTTTGCCCAGAAGTAAAAGTTTTAGGTGCTTTTAATACTTTACCCAAAGCGGTTTCTTATTTAAAAGAGAACGAAGTAGATGTGGTGTTTTTGGATGTAGAAATGCCCGAATATGCCGGTTATGAAATTCAAACATTACTCCCAAAAATTAACTTCGAAATTGTATTTGTTACCGCTTACGACCAATATGCCATAAAAGCTTTTGAACTTTCAGCTTTAGACTATTTGTTGAAACCTGTAGAGATAATACGATTAAAAGAAGCCGTTGAACGCCTAAAGCAAAAGACTGAATTAAATACCATAAGTCAGCGAATGGATGCTTTTCAGAAACATTTTCACAAAGGAGTTTCTGTGGTAGAAAAAGGAGCACGAAGTTGGATAGTTGCGGCACAAATTGTTGCATTAGAAGGACAAGCTGCTTATACCAAACTCTACACTGTTGATAAGGTATACACCTTAAGTAGAAACCTCGCACAAGTTGAGAAAGAATTAGAGCTTCCGCAGTTTTTTAGAACACATAAATCTTGGATTGTGAATCTAAATAAGGTAACAGAAGTGAATTACAGCAAGAATTTACTTC
>CAJXFJ010000055.1 GCA_913052515.1 uncultured Flavobacteriales bacterium
CTTTCTTACCTGGTTCACAAATTGATGTGAAGCCAATCAGAGACTACGATCAGTATGTTGATAAGACCATGGAATTTAAAGTGGTTAAGATCAACAAAGAATTTAAAAACGTAGTTGTTTCTCACAAAGCCTTGATTGAAGCTGAATTAGAAGTTCAGAAGAAAGAAATCATTTCTCAGTTAGAAAAAGGTCAAGTACTTGAAGGTACGGTTAAGAATATTACTTCTTACGGTGTATTTATTGACTTAGGTGGTGTAGATGGTTTAGTACATATTACTGACCTTTCTTGGGGTAGAGTAAACCACCCTGAAGAAGTGGTTGAACTTGACCAAATTGTAAAAGTGGTAATCCTTGACTTTGATGATGACAAGAAGCGTATTGCTTTAGGTATGAAGCAGCTTGAAGGTCATCCATGGGAGAAATTGGATGAAAATTTACAAGTAGGAGATAAAGTGAAAGGTAAAGTCGTTGTAGTTGCAGACTATGGTGCTTTTGTTGAAATTCAACCAGGTGTTGAAGGTCTAATTCACGTTTCAGAAATTTCTTGGTCTAACCAATTACAGCCTGCTCAAGCATTCTTTAAAGTGGGTGATGATGTTGAAGCTGTAATTTTAACATTAGATAGAGAAGAAAGAAAAATGTCTCTTGGTGTTAAGCAATTAACTCCAGATCCATGGGAAGAAATTGCAGCAAGATATCCAGTTGACTCTAAGCATAGCGGAAAAGTAACTAACATCTCAGACTTCGGTGTTTTCGTTGAGTTAGAAGAAGGTGTAGATGGTTTAGTTCATATTTCAGATTTATCTTGGTCTAAGAAAATTAACCATCCAAAAGAAGTTACCGCAGTAGGTGATGAAATGGAAGTGGTAATCTTAGAAATTGATAAAGACCAAAGAAGACTGAGCTTAGGTTACAAGCAATTGGAAGAAAATCCATGGGAAACTTTTGAAACTGTTTTTGAATTAGACAGTGTACATAAAGGAACCATTAGTGAAGTAAATGCTAAAGGTGCTACAATCATTTTACCATACGGTGTTGAAGCTTTTGCTTCTAAACGTAATTTGGTAAAAGAAGACGGCACAACTGCTGATAAAGATGAAGAACTAGATTTCAAAATCATGGACTTCAACAAACATGCTCGTAAAATCACAGTTTCACATACTCAAATTCACAGAGATGTTGAAGAAGAAGAGCAAAAGCAGAATCGTAAGAAAGCAAATGCTCAGAAGAGAGCTACACAAAAAGCGCTTAGAAGCATGAGTGATAACCAAGAAAAAACTACTTTAGGTGACTTGGACGCTTTAGCTAGCTTAAAAGATGAATTGGAAGATGGCGAAAAGAAAGCCTCTAAATAATTGATTTATCATTGAGAAAAGCCTCGCATTTGCGAGGCTTTTTTTTTGCTGTAGTTTTACTTTTACAAATTAAAATGAATAAGAAGGTTGTCATTATTGGAGGAGGTGCCGCAGGTTATTTTGCGGCTATCAATATCGCAGAGAAACTCGATAAGAAGGATGTGTTAATTCTTGAAAAAACAAATCAAGTACTTGCTAAGGTTAAAGTAAGTGGGGGAGGAAGATGTAATGTAACTCATGCTTGTTTTGACCCTAAAGAGTTGACTGAGAATTATCCAAGAGGCAAAAAAGAACTATTAGGCCCATTTCATCAATTTTATACAGCTGATATCATTTCTTGGTTTGAAGAACGTGGTGTAGGATTAAAGGTGGAAGAGGATGGAAGAATGTTTCCTGAATCAAATACTTCACAAACCATTATTGATTGTTTTCTTTCTGAAGCAGAACGAAACGGGGTAGAACTGTGGAACAAAGCTGAGGTAATAGAAATTGAAAAAAAAGATTTGTTTCGGATTAAGCTAAGTGATGGGAGAGAAGTAACGGCAGAAAAATTGATAATAGCTTGCGGAGGAAGTGGCAAAGAAGCCCATTATGGGTTTATTAATCAAATGGGACATAGCATTGTTAAGCCAATTCCATCTTTGTTTACTTTCAATATGAAGGGACATGAGAGTAATCAGCTTATGGGTATATCTCAACATGCAACAGTTCGATTAAAGAATTCAAACTTTGAAGAGTATGGCCCAGTCTTATTTACGCATTGGGGTATGAGTGGACCCGCTATTTTAAAATTATCATCCAAGGCCGCAAAATATCTTCATGATTTACAGTATCAATTTGATTTTGAGATAGAGTGGATGTCAAATGCAGAAGAGTGGCTTCATGAACAAAGAAAGAATTCTGGAAATAAACTTATCTATGCTACGAAAATTGAAGCGTTTACCAAGCGATTTTGGATTTATCTTTTAAAACGAGCTCATATACCTGAAAATTTAAATTGGGCTGACTTGAATAAAATTCAACTTGAAAAACTCCAAGAGGTATTGTCAGAAGATAGCTATCGAGCAAATGGGAAGACTACTTTTAAAGAGGAGTTTGTGACTTGTGGGGGAGTAAACTTAAAAGAAGTTGATATGCGAACTATGGAAAGTAAGCTTGTTAAAGACCTTTATTTTTGTGGTGAAGTGTTAAATATTGATGCATTGACTGGTGGCTTCAATTTTCAAGCGGCTTGGACCACGGCTTGGTTAATTTCCACAACTTTAGACAAAATAATTTAGAGTCTGTTTAAATTAACTTTATATTAAACTTTTTGCTACTTTGCACGTATTAAGGGCTTAGAATCATCAAATGAAGAAAAAGAATAGTGCCGGGAAATATTTTTTTATACTCCTAAGTATTGCCTTACTTATTTGGGTTGTTTTCGAGTATTTAGATTATACAAGGTTTGATGCTCCAGTGGACTATAATTATAATGTAAATGAGGAAATTGATTATAATTACCACGATCAGTCTGTAGTAAAAGAATATTTAAAGAATGTTTATGAAATTGGATTATTTGCAAATGAGCAGTGGTATAATTTTGAGATAGATGTAAGGTTTGTAGATCATGAAAACCTTCAAAGTAAATTAGCTTCAGAAATTTATCGTCAAATGATGACACAAACGAAATACATGGAAGAGAAGTTACTTCAAAGTAAGCAGTGGAAAGAGCAAGGGTTGGATAATGAAGCGATAAAATATCTTGAAGAATCAGGTACTTCAGTAGAAATTTATCGGTTTAGGCAGCAATTTAAACGAGCAACTATAGCATTAAATGATAGTGGACAAGAGGTGAAACATTTACAAAATCTTTTGTATTTGAATGGTTATGAAATTGCTAGAGATGGATTGTTTAAAGAAGAAACTAAAAAGGCCATTGTTGATTATCAATTAAAAAATAATTTGATTCCAACTGGGGTTGCAAATCAAGAGACTTTATATAAGCTATACCAACAAGAAAAAAAGAAATAATTATGTCAACTTCCACCGAAACAAAAACAGACGTAAATCATCAAAACCAAGAAAAGATGGATGCGATAAAGCAGCTCATTTTTGGTGATAATATGGTTGAATACGATCAGCGATTTAAAGAAGTATTTGATCGAATAGAAAAAACTCAAGCAGAATTAGAAGATAAGCTCAACTCATTAGATGGGCAAGTTAAAAGCACAATTGAGCAGCTCAATAAGGAGTTTCAGTTGAAAAGCGAAAACTTAGAAAATCAATTTCTTAAGGCAATAGAGAAGTTAGAAGATAAGAAAACGGATAGAAAAAACTTAGGAAAGATGTTGCAAAATATCGGCGAAAAGTTACAAGCCTAATATCAATAATGTTGATTCTGTTAACATTATGAATGATCAAGAAAGGCTAGATCAATTAAAAGAGATTCTTTTATCTGAAGATAGAAAAATTCAGGAAAAAATTGATTCAAATATTAAAGAACTGAATCAATTGTTTTCTGAAAGGGAAAGGTTGGAGGAAAAGGTAGGTCCATTGATTGATGACCATATCAAGTCTTTTGAAAAAGATATTCCTAGAAAATTAGGTCCTTCGATAACAGCGGCACTGCAGAAACAAATCAATGATTCTCAAAATGAAGTAGTTGATTTATTGTATCCGATAATAGGAAAGTTAATTTCAAAGTTTATACGAATTGAAATTCAGCATTTAGCTGAAAAGATTGATGATCAGCTGAGTAATGCATTTTCAATTGATGGTTGGATAAAAAGAATTAAAGCATGGTTTGGTGGAGTTTCTGAAACGGAAGTAATTCTCAGAGATGTAGCACCTCCCAAATTGGAAGAGATATTCTTAATCGAATCTGGTTCAGGAATTTTAATAAATAGCTATTCCAATAATCAAACAATAGATAGAGATATGATAGCAGGTATGATGACTGCTATTAAATCATTTGTAGAAGATGCTTTTAAGGGGGGGCAACAAGATTTAGAAGTGATTCAATATGAATCTTATAAAATTCAACTGTATAGTTTTAAATCTTATTATCTTGCCATTGTGATTTCTGGAGTAATTAATGCAGAGTTTTTGTTTAATTTACAAAATACAGTTTTAGAGTTTGCAGATAGTTACAAAAGCTATTCAAAAACTAAAAAGAAACAAGAGGGCGTAATATCGGAAGATTTAACACCTCTTTTAAAAGAATTCTTTAGTGAGTAATCAGACTAAGAAAATATTGTTACTAGGGCATTTTCATGTTGGTAAAACTTCCTTAATTAAGCGATTTGTTCAGAATTCATTTTCTGAAGAATACATCACCAGTATTGGAGTAACTATTGAAAAAAAGACCATTGAAATAAAAGGGCAGAATTTGACTTTTATTATTTGGGATGTGGCCGGAGAAGTAAGCATTGATCGAACACCGCAGAACTATTTGTTAGGGTGCGAAGGGATTATCTATGTTTTTGATTTAAGCCGACCTTCTACTTGGGAAAATTTACAAGAACAATATGACAAGATTCAGTCAAAATTTCCTTTTGAGCCAATTAAAATAGTAGGCAATAAATCAGATTTATTAAGAAAGAAAGAAATAGAGGAAATAATTTCCAAATTGACATTAGATGTCGACTTTTTATGTAGTGCAAAGACTGGCCAAAACGTGGAAGAGTTATTTCAAGATTTAGGCTTATCTATGCTTTAACAATTGAACTTTGGATTTATCAGATTTTAAATTAAAATTTTTAGAGAAGGGATATCAATTTATTCTATTAGATAAATCAGGTACTATTCTTGAATCGTGCAATAGTTTAGTGGAAATAAAAGATTGGTATGGAGATTTAATTTATGAAATCATACCATTTTTTGAAACGCTTAGAAGTGATCTAGAATCACTTCAGAAAGGGGAGAGAAAGCTTTATCCTTGTTTTCAATTCCCTTTTAAAGAAAGAGTAAGCGTGTATGATATTAGTATTGAAAAATCCGATATTCAGAATAAAGAGTTGTTTTTATGTGTACTAGAAGATAGTAAAGAGAATTATGAATATTGGAAACAAATTCAACAAGAAAGAAATCAGGCCCAAGTAGATGTTGAGGTTATTTCAAATCAGGCGAAGCAAATTAGTGAGATAAATAAAGAAATAAAAGAGAGTATTAGTTACGCCAAAAAAATTCAAAGTAGTATTCTGCCCAGTCAAATAGATATAGAAGCTATACTAGACAAATATTTTCTTTTATATAAACCTAAGGATATTGTAAGTGGCGACTTTTATTGGGTGGATCAAGTAGGTGACAATAAATATTTTTGCGTTGCTGATGCAACAGGGCATGGAGTCCCGGGTGCATTTATGAGTTTAATAGGGATCTTTTTATTTAATGCGGCAATTGATAGAAAAGATATTACAATACCTGCAGAAATCTTTAATTACACTAGGCAAGGGGTTATCAATGCATTAAATCAAGATTCTGAGAATAGTAGTTTGCTCGATGGTCTAGATGCTACAATGTGTTTACTTACCAAAAGTTTAGAACTTACTTATGCAGGTGCTTATAGCAATATAATTCTAGTAAGTTCAAATCATCAATCAATTGATTTACATAAACTAAATGAGGCCGGAGAGCTTGCTAAAGAAGAGGTAAAACCTGATTTTCAAAATGAAGAAAAATCACTTTACTTGCTAAAAGGAGACCGATTTCCTTTGGCATTGCAACATAGTAATTTAAAGAGCTTTACTTCCTATAAAGTACAGTTGAGAAAAGGCGATCGTTTGTTTTTATTTACAGATGGGTTTAGAGATCAATTTGGAGGTAAATTTGAAAAGAAAATCGGATTTAAACTATTTAAACAATTGTTATTAGAGACTTCTGCTTTAGATTTAAAAAGCCAAAAATTAAATTTAAATATTGCTTTTGAAAGCTGGAGAGGAAGAAACATGCAAATTGATGATGTTTGTGTCCTTGGAGTAGAAGTTTGATAAATTCTTAACTAACACTTGCTACCAAAATAGACTGTAATTCTACATCCGAAATAGGCTTTCTATAGTAGCCTTTTATGGGCTCGTAAGATAAAGCTTTTATTTCGTCATTGCTATTCAAAGAGGTGGTCAGCATTATGATATTACAATTCATCTTAAATGCGATAGGAAATTTTTCAAATTCATCTAAAAACTCAAAACCATCCATAATGGGCATTTTAATGTCTAAAAGGATAACATTCGGAAATGCTTTATTTTCTTCAACCGACTTTTTTAATTCTTTAATAGCATCTAAACCATTATTGTGGATTAAAATCTCCTCACATAATTTTAATTTTTCTATATAGTAGCGATTTAATTCATTAATGGCATCGCTATCGTCAACAAGCATTATTCGATTTACTAGTCTCATGGGTTTTCAAAATGTTCTTCTAAAATATCATTTAAGTCTTCTTGGTCCAAAGGTTTTTTAAAATGGTTTAGAACACCATATAATTTATAATCTTTACTCTTGGTAAAGTTTTCATAATCAAGGTGATTGCTTAAAATAACGAGGACTGTTTTAAACTTGTTAGTTATTTCTTCACTTAAGTCAACATATTTATCTAGGAATTCAAAACCATCTGAGCCAGGCATTTCTAGATCTAAAAAAATCAATTCGGGCTTAGGTGGTTCACCTTTATGAAAGCCACCTTTTAAATAGTTGATACCAGCTTCACCACTTTCAACAACATCAATTTGTTCAACATCATAGTTTTCGCTAATTAATGCTTTATTGATCAAACTTGTAGACTTGCTATCATCAATTAGTAGAATACGCTTGAAATTAATCATTAATTGGATTTATTAGGTAAGTTGATAATAAATTTAGTGCCTTCGTTAACTATGCTTTCTACATCAATGGAACCCCCAAAGTTATTGATAATATTTTTTACGAGATAAAGCCCAATTCCACTTCCAGAAACATGATTATGCATTCGGCCGAAAATTCCAAATACCTTTTCTTTACCCCGGTTCAAATCAATTCCCAATCCGTTATCTTCAATAGTTAATAAGATATTGTTTTTAGCTCTTTTAAGTTCAATCCTAATTTTTAGAGGAACATTTTCTCTTTTGTATTTTATTGAATTGCCTATGATGTTGAAAATTATACTTTTAAAGTTTGATTTGTTCGCTAGAATCTCAATGCTTTGGTCAAAGTCTTTCTCAATTTTAGCATTAGATTTGCTTAATAAAGAAGATAACAATTCAATATTTTCATCAATTATTTCAGCTAAGTTTATTTTTTCTTTCAGTTGAGAAGCAGGTTCTTTAAGCTTGGCTATTTTAACCACTGCCTCTATTTTAGCTTCAGCAGATTCAATAGACTTTTCAATCCATTGTATGGAACTCTTAAAGTACTCTGATGTTTGGTTTTTAGATTCTAATTTGAGTATATTCAAATGTCCTTTTATACTAGTTAATGGAGTTTTTAAATCATGAGTTGTCATATAGGCAAATTCTTCCAATTCTTTATTTACTTGTTCCAACTCTCTTGTTCTTAATTCAACTCTTTGCTCCAGTTCCTTATTTAATTTATTTAGTTCATTTTCTGCTTTCACTAAGTCTGAAATATCTCTCCAAATGGAATTTGTTCGAATGATATTTCCTTTTTTGTCATAAACTGGATTCGCATTGAGAATAACGGGAATTATTCTATTATCTTTTGTTCTTAAAAACAATCGTTCATTGATTATTTTTTTAGTTTTTTTAAACTCTTTTAATGCTTTTCTAACAGCAGCATGGCTTGAAGAATCATACAGCTTAAATACTGTTTTTCCAATTAAATCAGCTCTTCTATAACCTAAAGTATTTAAAGTGGTATCATTTATTGCTAATATGTTGCCATTATGGGCATCGATAGAAACCATTAAATCTGGAGCATCATTATATAATTGTTTATAGTTTGCTTTAGAAGTTTCAAGTTCTTCCGTCTTATC
>CAJXFJ010000056.1 GCA_913052515.1 uncultured Flavobacteriales bacterium
TATGAGGCAATCATCAATTTTTGACTATCGCATTCTTTCCATGTAAGATTGAAGAATTAAAGTCGCACTTACCTTATCAACCAAACCTTTTTCCCTACGCTTCATTTTTTTTGCTCCTGCAGAAATCAAACTTTCTACAGCCATTTTTGAAGTAAATCGCTCGTCTTCTCTTTCTATTTTAAGATTTGGAAATCTTTTTTTTACAAAATTGATAAAAGGAACGATACTCTTTTCTACTTCAGAAAGCTCATCATTCAACCTTCTTGGTTCGCCAATTATTAGGCAATCCACCTTTTCCTTTGTTAAATAATCCACAATAAAAGTTTGCAAATTTGGGGTGTCAACAGTAGTTAATCCCGAAGCAATAATTTGCAAAGAATCCGTTTCAGCAATTCCGCATCGCTTCTTACCGTAATCTATCGCCAATAACTTTCCCATAGACTGCAAACTTAGTGCTCAAAAATGGTATTTCAAACCAGAACAAAAAAGCGGTTAAGGGGTCTTATTTTGGGTACTTTTGCCATGAAAATTTAAGCTATGAGTTTAGACAGAATTGAAGATGCTATTGAAGCCATAAAAGCTGGTGAAATCATTATTGTTGTAGATGATGAAGATCGTGAAAATGAAGGTGACTTTGTAGTTGCGGCCGAAAAGGTTAATACTCAGGTTATCAACTTTATGGCGACACACGGTAGGGGATTAATTTGTGCTCCACTTATTGAAGAGCGTTGCGATGAATTAGGTCTGAACTTAATGGTTGAACAAAATACGGCCACTTTTGAAACGCCTTTTACAGTTTCTATTGATTTAATTGGACATGGGACAACTACAGGTATTTCCGCTTCTGACCGAGCAAAAACAGTTTTAGCTTTAGTCAATCCCGAAACGAAAGCGGAAGAATTGGGAAAGCCAGGCCATATTTTTCCTTTAAGGGCTAAAGCAGGCGGAGTTTTAAGAAGAGCAGGACATACTGAAGCAGCTATAGATTTCGCAAGGTTGGCAGGACTTCAGCCTGCAGGTTGTATTGTTGAAATTATGAATGAAGATGGCACGATGGCCCGACTGCCTGAATTAAAAGAAATTGCTAAAAAGTTTGACTTGAAATTGGTTAGTATCAAAGATTTGATTGCTTACCGCATGAAGCATGAAAGCTTGATTGAAAAGCAAGTTGAAGTTCAGTTACCTACGGAACATGGTGATTTTAAACTTATTGACTTTACACAAACCACTACAGGGCAAGAGCATTTAGCTTTGGTTAAAGGAGAGTGGGAAGAAGGTGAGCCTGTTCTTGTTCGAGTTCACAGCTCATGTATAACCGGTGATATTTTTGGTTCTTGCCGATGTGACTGCGGTCCTCAGCTTCAAGCGGCCATGGAGGCCATTGAAAAAGAAGGTAAAGGGGTGATTGTTTATATGAATCAAGAAGGCAGAGGAATTGGCTTATTGAATAAACTAAAAGCCTATAAATTGCAAGAAGAAGGTTTAGATACGGTTGAAGCAAATCTAAAGCTTGGTTTCAATATGGATGACCGTGACTATGGCATCGGTGCGCAAATTTTGAGTTATTTAGGTGTTAGTAAAATGAAACTCATGACAAACAATCCTAAAAAACGAACCGGACTTGTTGGCTATGGTTTAGAAATTGTAGAGAATGTTGCTTTGGAAATAAAGTCAAACAAACACAATGAATTGTACCTGAAAACGAAGAAAGATAAAATGGGACATTCATTAAAATTAGATTCTTAAGGTATAAATATTTGTAATTTGGAAGCGTTTTGAAAAAGTTCAAAATTGTAAGCCGAATACTCTTTTTATTAAATGGTTTAACTGCCATTTCATTGCTTTTAGCATACAGTGCTTCCTATGTAAATCCAAGCATTTTTTGGCCCATTTCATTCTTTGGATTAGCCCTTCCCTATTTCTTAATTTTCAACATACTGTTTTTAGTCTACTGGATTTTTAGAGGTTCAAAAAAGTTGTTTCTCTCGCTAATTATTCTTGTGTTAGGCTACAAGTCAATTCCTGCATTCTTTCAATTGCGATTGAATACTGAAGTGGTAAAAGAAAGTGATTTAAAAATCATGAGTTTTAATGTCCGTGTATTTGATTTATACATGTGGACCAAGGATAAAAAAACACGAAATAAAATCTTTGACCTCTTAGTTGAAGAAGATCCTGATGTGATTTGTCTACAAGAATTCTATCATACAACCAATCACAGCTTGTATGAGTTTAAAACCTTAGACACCTTGGTTCAAATTTTAAGTGCTAAAAACTATCATGCTCAATATGCTAAGATTTTAAGAAAAACAGACCATTGGGGCATTATTACCTTAAGTAAATACCCAATTGTTGGTAAAGGTGCTGTTGAATTTGCTATAAAAGATGATAACCAATGTTCCTATACAGACATTGACAAAGACGGACAAATTATACGCATTTATAATGCTCATCTAGCTTCTATAAAATTGGATAAATACGATTACAAAGCCATGCAAGCGGTTAATAAAAATGATTATTCTGAGGATTTCGACAAAGAATTGATGATGCTCAGTAAAATCAGATATGGTTTTGAAAGAAGATCTCTTCAATCTGATAGTATTGCTAAGCATATTCAAAGCTCACCGTATCCATGTATTCTTGCAGGAGACTTTAATGACACACCTGCTTCATATGCCTATCATACCATAAAAGGAAACATGAAGGATGCTTTTATTGAAGCAGGCTCAGGACTAGGATTAACCTACATCGGCGATTTTCCTTCCTTTCGAATTGACTACTTATTGCATGATGAGAAATTTGTAGCCAAGAAATACAAGACACACCCAGAAGAATTGTCCGATCATCACCCAATAAGCACTTATTTAGAAGTCAAATAGTGCTATTATAAGCAATAGTAACCGTTTATACATTTTAACAATTGTGCTTGTTGAATATGTCTATTTTAGATGCTCAGCATGATTAACTTAGACAACATACACAAATCTTATCCTGTAGGAAAAAGTAGCCTTCACGTATTAAAAGGTATTCAATTAGAAATTAAAGAAGGTGAAATGGTTTCAATTATGGGTTCATCCGGTTCAGGAAAATCAACCTTACTGAACATTTTAGGAATGCTCGATAATTACGATGAAGGAACTTACACTTTAGATGGGACATTAATCAAAGATTTAAGTGAAACCAAAGCAGCTACCTATCGAAATAAGTTTCTTGGATTTGTATTTCAATCTTTCAACTTAATTTCTTTTAAAAATGCCTTAGAAAATGTTGCTCTTCCACTCTATTACCAGAAAGTAAAGCGAAAAGAACGTAATAAACTTGCGCTTGAATATTTGGAGAAAGTTGGACTCAAAGAATGGGCTGAACACATGCCCAATGAATTATCGGGTGGACAAAAGCAACGGGTAGCAATTGCAAGAGCGCTTATCACAAAACCAAAAGTTTTATTGGCTGATGAGCCAACAGGTGCCTTAGATTCTAAAACTTCGTATGATGTTATGGAATTACTTCGTAAAATTAATCGAGAAGGTATCACCGTTATTATTGTTACACACGAAAACGATATTGCTGAGCGAACAGACCGTGTGATTCGATTGAAAGATGGCAGAATCATTTCTAAAGAGGAAGTGCATGTTTGATCGAGACAAATGGCAAGAAATATTACACACCATAAGCAAAAATAAACTCCGAACATTTTTGACAGGCTTTAGTGTGGCTTGGGGAATATTTATGCTCATTATCCTTCTTGGCTCAGGTACTGGTTTAAGAAACGGAGTAAAAGATCAATTTAAAGATACCGCGAGTAACAGCATTTGGGTATTTAGCAATCAAACACAGCTGCCATATAAAGGCATGAAGCCCGGTCGTTTTATCCGTTTCACAAACCAAGACTATAAAATGCTAAGTGAAGACATTCCAGGAATTGGTGAATCTAGCGGACGATTCTACATACCGGGTTCTAGCGATGTAAGTTACGATGGCGAAAAGTTTGATTTTGGAGTACGAACCGTGCATCCGGGGCATCAATATATAGAGAAGACACTGACAATTGAAGGCCGCTTTATCAATGAGCTTGACCTTCAAGAAAAACGCAAAGTGGCATCCATAGGCACCTTAGCCAAAAAAGCACTTTTTAAGAATAAAAATCCAATTGGAGAGTACATAAAAGTTAAAGGTGTGCCTTTTAAAGTAATTGGTGTTTTTGAAGATGAAGGAGGTGAAAACGAGCAAGAAGTCATATATCTTCCCATTTCAACGGCTCAAATGGTATTCAATGGTCAAGATCGTGTTCATCAATTAATGTTTACCGTAGGCGATGCCAATATAGCTGAAAGTAAAGAATTTGAAAGAGAAATCAGGAACCGATTGGCAGAAACGCATCATTTTGATCCTAATGATCAAAGAGCAGTTCGATACTGGAATAATGTAGAAGAGTTCATGAAATTCCAAAACTTGTTTGATGGAATTCAAATTTTCATTTGGGTGATTGGCATTATGACCATAATAGCTGGTATTGTTGGTATCAGTAACATCATGCTAATTGTTGTAAAAGAACGCACCAAAGAGATTGGTGTTCGTAAGGCATTAGGTGCTACTCCTTGGTCAATTATCAGTTTAATCATGATGGAGTCAGTCTTAATTACTACTGTATCCGGTTATATAGGCTTGGTTTTAGGAGTTGGTTTGGTTGAGTTAGTAAGTGCTAATATGCCACCCGACTCAGAATTCTTCAAAAATCCTGAAGTCAATTTTCAGGTTGCTATTACAGCAACCGTAGTATTGGTTCTTGCAGGTACCTTAGCAGGTTTAGTTCCTGCTAGAAAAGCAGCTTCCATTAAACCCATTGTTGCACTTAGAGACGAATAAGATGTTTGACGCAGACAAATGGAATGAAATATATAGCTCGTTAGCCAAAAATAAGTTAAGAACAGCTTTAACCGCATTTGGTGTGTTTTGGGGAATATTTATGCTAATCATTATGCTTGGTGCAGGAAATGGCTTGCAAAATGGAGTAACTGAAAACTTTAGTGGTGTTGCAACAAATAGCGTTTTTATATGGACACAACGCACAACCATACCTTATTCAGGTTTACCAAAAGGCCGTTCATTCTATATGAAAAATGAAGATATAGAAGTGCTTAAAAATGACGTTAAAGAATTAGATGTATTGTCTCCTCGAAACCAATTAAGAGGATATAGAGGTGGGAATAATGTAAGTTACTTAAATCAATCGGGCAACTTTCAAGTTATGGGAGACTATCCTCAAATAATGAAAATTAGCCCCATGGAAATTACTGAAGGTCGTTTTTTAAACCACCTCGACTTGGAAGAAAAACGAAAAGTAGTGGTAATCGGAACCTATGTAAAAGATGTACTTTTTAAAAATGAAAATCCAATCAATAAAAATGTAAAAGTCAATGGAGTTTTCTTTAAAGTTATAGGCGTCTTTAAGAGCAAAAAGGGTGGTAATCAAGGAGAAAGAGATTCCCAAACTTTGTTTATACCTTTTACTACATTTCAAAAAGCATTTAATTATGGAAATGTAGTTGGTTGGATTGCTGCCACTGCTAAACCCAATTATTCCGCTTCACAAGTTGAACAAAGAATTGTCTCGATTCTAAAGAGAAGACATACCGTTGCACCCAAAGATGAGAGAGCTTTTGGCTCTTGGAATGCAGAAGAGGAATACAATCAAATTAATGGCTTATTTAGTGGAATTTCTATGCTTATTTGGGTAGTTGGCATAGGTACTTTATCAGCTGGAATTATTGGAGTAAGTAATATTATGCTCATCATCGTAAAAGAACGAACGAAAGAAATTGGTGTAAGACGAGCAATTGGAGCCACTCCCCTTTCCATTGTTGGTCAAATTATGACAGAAGCGATAGTTTTAACCTCTATTGCCGGCTATTTAGGCCTAACCTTTGGCGTATTGGTAACAGAAGCCATTTCAAATGCCATGGGCCCCATGCAAGGCGATAGTATGTTTACCAATCCAACCATTGATTTAAAAGTTGCATTAACAGCACTTTCTATATTAGTAATAGCTGGAGCCTTAGCAGGTTTAATTCCAGCTAGAAAAGCAGTAAAAATAAAACCCATAGAAGCATTACGAACCGAATAGTTTTTTGATATGAAGAAGTTTTTTAAAATATTTATTGGCATAGCCATTTTAGGAGTATTTGTTTGGACCATCTACTACCTCTATAGTAAATCAGAAGAAAAACCTGTAGTATTTCAGACCAAAACAGCAGAAACCACCGATATTATTAAAAAGACAGTAGCAACTGGCTCTGTAGTTCCAAGAAAAGAGATTGAAATAAAACCACAAGTATCGGGTATTATAGATGAAATTTATGTGGAGGCTGGAACTATGGTTGAAAAAAATGACCGTATTGCATTGGTAAAAATCATCCCCAATATGGTAAGTCTAAATAATGCAGAAAACCGTGTTAGACAAGCTAGAATATCTCTAGAAAACGCTAAAATTGATTTGGATAGAAATCAAACCTTGAAGGATAAGAAAGTAATAGCAGATGCTGAATTACAACCTTTTGAATTGGCCTATAATACAGCTCAAGAAGAATTAAAAGCAGCAGAAGATAATCTTCAATTAATTAAAAAAGGGGAAACTTCTTCTAATAAAAACAATACCAACCGCTTAATTCGTTCCACCATCTCAGGAATGATCTTAGATGTTCCTGTTGAAGAGGGAAACTCAGTCATTGAAGCCAACACCATGAACGATGGAACAACCGTAGCTTCAGTCGCTGATATGACCGATTTAGTTTTTGAAGGAAATGTAGATGAATCGGAAGTGGGTAAAATCAAAGAAGGTATGGATTTAATTTTACGTATTGGTGCCATTGAAAATGAAACTTTTGATGCAGTTTTAGAATACATTTCACCAAAAGGAGTTGAAGAAGAGGGTGCTATACAGTTTGAAATAAAGGCTGCTGTAAAATTAAAAGAAGGTCAATTTATAAGAGCAGGATATAGCGCCAATGCAGATATAGTTTTAGATAAAAGAGAAGATGTTCTTTCAATTTCAGAAGCATTACTTCAATTTGATGAAAATGATTCTGCTTATGTTGAAGTGATGGTCGCTGATCAAGAATTTGAACGTCGCTATGTGAAAACTGGCCTTTCAGATGGAATTAATATTGAAATCTTATCCGGTATTAATGAAGAAGACCAACTTAAATTGTGGAATCTAGCTGAACCACAAACAAATAGCTATTAGAATTTGATATAAGAAATTCATTTTTTATCTAAAAGCATTGCGAGTAGTTTTGCAACTTAGAATAAAAGAACAAAAATGGTATTTGAAAAAGTAAGCTACGAAGCCGCTTCAGAGGAAGTGAAAGCAATTTATGATGAAACAATGAAGGAGATGAATATTCCCTTTGTTTTAAATTGGTTTAAGTGTCAAGGTAATAATGCAGAATTATTAAGAGGAAATTGGGAAAAGTTAAAATCAGTTATGCTTAGAGGTAGTATACCCATGATTTTAAAACAGTTGATTATTTATAACATTTCAAAAGAAAGAGGGTGTGAATATTGTGCTCAAGCTCATGGAGTTATGGCCGACAGTATGAGTTCGGCATTAAATGATAATCCTGATTTCAGAGTAACAGAAAACATGGACTCAACGAGTATTCCACCTTCTTATAAAGCGGCTATTCGAATTATCACAAATTCAGCTTTAAATCCTGCTTCCACTTCTGAAGATGATTTTGAAGCGCTTCAAGATGAAGGCTTTTCAGATGATGAAATTCAAGAATTATTCGCGCATGCTGATTTGGTTAACATGCTAAATACAGTGGCTGATATTTCAGGAATCAAGCTTGATAATGAGCTAATGGAAGCGCAAATGTAAACATGTCTAAAGCCCCTTTAGATTTAATTTCTAACCGAGTTCGTTATGAATCGGTTGCAAAAATGGCTAGCGAGGTTAGTTCTGCTAGTCATTTAAATGACATTGAAAAAGCACTGCAACGACACTCTAAGTTCGTTGTCAGTGCTTTTCAGTTTGTCTATTGCTTTATTCTTGAGAATCAAGTTGTTTCATTTTCTTTCAATAAACAATTTGATTTACCCTTAAAGCAAATACTCAATTCTTATGACTCTTCTTTAGAGCGACCTCAAATATTCTCTAAGCAAGATGATCTTGATGAAATCAGTGAATTACTGTTTCAAAATGAAAAGGTAAGCTCAGTAATTCGAGTTTGTAATAAAAGTGAACAAAAGAATTACTTGGTCCATTTTGCATCTAAAGA
>CAJXFJ010000057.1 GCA_913052515.1 uncultured Flavobacteriales bacterium
ATATCACCTAAAAACTGGGTAATACTTTCGTTAGAAGTTCCTGAAACTTGGGAGGCTTTGATGTATTCCTTTTCCGACTTTGGGCTTCTTCGGTAATAAAAATCAGAAACTGACTCTGTCATAAACATTGGAAGAAATTGTTTTTCGTCGGATGTAGAATCTACATAATCAAAAACAAACTGGAACTTTCTAAACATTTTTCTATTCTTAAAATCCTCAGTTATGTTATTAAGGTCAAACTCTACTTTATTATATACTTCGTAATGGTAATAGTCATACTTCTCACGATTGTTCGCTTCTTTATTTCTCCAAACTTTCCGTAGAATATCATGAGCTGGATTACCTGTATATTCAATTACAACTTCTTCCAATTGAACGTCTCCAGTTGTTAGCTCAAAATTGATCGTTTGGTCAATATCCTTTTTCACTTTTTTACTGAGCGTTTTGTAGCCTAAAAAACTAGCAGATAAAGAATCGGTTGGATAGTAGGTTTCTATAATATAATTTCCATTGATATCGGTAGATGTTCCAATTTTTGAGTCTTGAAAAATCACATTTACAAAAGGAAGTGCCTCCTTGGTTTTTGCATCCAACACTTTTCCACGAACAACAGTCTGTTGTGCATTCGAATTGGAGGCAAAAAACAGCACCATGACCAAAAGTGAAATGGCAGCTATGAAAGATTGAGTAATTCCAGATTTCATGAAGCAGCTAAAAGTAACTAAAGATGGACTCTGAAGCCTTAAGTATAGGTTAAATTTCACGCTTTTTATTAACCATTTTTGAAATTAATATACTTATCTCATATAGTATAACCAATGGAACTGCCACCAAAACTTGACTAGAAATATCAGGTGGAGTAATCACTGCGGCTAGAATTAGCACTACAATGATCGCATGTCTTCTATAAGTCCTCATTAACTGGGGTGTTACTAAACCTACTTTTGATAAAAAGTAAACGATGATGGGCAATTGAAACAATAATCCACAAGCAAGCGTAATGGTTGTAACTGTAGAAATATAAGAACTCAAGCTAATTTGGTTCAATACAAATTCACTAACACGATAGCCACCTAAAAATTGGACAGATAGCGGCGTAATAAGGTAGTACCCAAAGCCTACCCCAAGCATAAAGAGCAAAGAACCCCAAAACACCAAACCTTTGGCTTGGCGGCTTTCTGTTGATTTTAATGCTGGCTTTACAAATCGCCATATTTCATACAAAACGTAAGGAAATGCAGCAATTAATCCAGCCACAAAAGAGACTAAAATGTGCATGGTAAATTGCCCTGCCATGGTGAGGTTGATGATGGCAAATGGCAATTCTTGAAAACACAATTTATCTCCCAAGCCTAAAAAATAGGAAAATTTGCAAAACATTTGATAGGTAAAAAAGTCATTCTTAGACGGGCCCAATACAATTAAATCAAACACAATTGACTTAAAGAAGAACGCCAATATTGCAAACAACATAATCGCAATGACTATCCGAATTAAATGCCACCTCATTACCTCAAGATGGTCAAGAAAGGACATTGTCCCTTCGTCCTCATCAAAACTCTGATCTAAACTCACTAGATAAGTCCTTCTTTTAATAAATCATGAAAATGAATTACTCCAACATATTCTGAACGATCAGTAACCAATAATTGTGAAATATTTTTTGACTTCATAAGTTGTGCAGCCTCCATTGCCATCGCATCTTTACTTATGGTTTTTGGTCCCTTAGTCATGATGTCTTTTGCTTTTAGCGACGAAAAGTCTTCACTTTTACTAAGCATTCTTCTTAAATCTCCATCGGTAATAATTCCTAAAATTGTATTATTCTTAGTAACTGCAGTTACTCCTAGTCGCTTTGCTGAAATTTCAAGAATAACTTCTTTAATTGTACTTTCTTCGCTCACAGATGGCATTTCATTTTGAGGGTACATGTCTGAAACTCTCAAATATAATTTCTTTCCAAGTGCACCACCGGGATGATATTTTGCAAAGTCTTCACTTCCAAAACCTCTACATTCTATAAGGCAAACAGCTAAAGCATCTCCCATCACTAATTGAGCAGTTGTACTATTGGTTGGCGCCAAATTATTCGGACAAGCTTCTTGCTCTACATAACAACTTAAGCGGTAATCGGCATGTTCTCCCAAATATGATTTCTTATTCCCTGTCAACGCGATTAGCCTATTCCCCAAATTCTTTACCAAAGGAACTAGCACTTTAACTTCTGGTGTATCACCACTTTTTGATATACAAATCACTATATCATTCGTTTGTACCATTCCTAAATCACCGTGAATGGCATCAGCAGCATGCAAAAATAAAGCTGGCGTTCCTGTAGAATTAAAGGTGGCTACCATTTTTTGAGCAATGATTGCACTTTTTCCAATTCCACTTACTACCACTCTGCCTTTACATTGGTATATTTCCTCAACAACTTGCACAAATTCTTCATCTATTGAACTAATTAGGTGGTCAATAGAGTCTCGCTCAATTTTCAGGGTTTGTTGCGCAATATTTTTTATTTCACTTTTCGTCTTCAAAAACTCTGCTTTTGTTTTTTTACCTATATAATTTTACTAACTTGTATCTTGAAATCGCTTTCAAATTTTGATAGCAAAAGTAACTGAAATCTAGTAAACCCAATTAATGGAGACAGCATCTATACCGTTAAGTAATTATTTAAAAAAGTACTTTGGTTTTAATAGTTTTAAAGGAGAACAAGAAGCAGTAATTCAAAGTGTTTTAGACCGTGAAGACACATTTGTAATTATGCCCACTGGTGGTGGTAAGTCGATGTGTTATCAACTACCTGCTCTAATTATGGAAGGAACGGCTATCGTAGTTTCTCCACTTATCGCTTTAATGAAAAACCAAGTAGATGCCATTCGTGGTTTCTCTTCTGGTAACCATATTGCTCATTTTATGAACTCTTCTTTAAATAAGACAGAGTTGACTCAGGTTAAAAGTGACCTTGTAGCAGGAAAGACAAAATTGCTTTATGTAGCTCCTGAAACATTAACAAAACAAGCAAATATTGATTTCTTTAAATCTATCAAAATTTCATTTTTTGCCATTGACGAAGCGCATTGTATCTCAGAATGGGGACATGACTTTAGACCTGAATACAGACGTTTAAGAGAGATTATAGAAGCTATAGATAGAGTTCCAATAATAGCATTAACTGCTACTGCAACTCCAAAAGTTCAACAAGATATTCAGAAGAACTTAGGAATGGCTAATGCAAATGTTTTTAAAGCTTCTTTTAATCGTGCGAACCTTTATTATGAAGTAAACCCTAAGAAAGAAGCTAATCGCCAAATCGTAAAATACATCAATCAACTTAGAGGTAAATCTGGAATTGTTTATTGTTTGAGTAGGAAGAAAGTTGAAGAATTGGCAGAAACACTGCAAGTGAATGGAATAAAAGCACTTCCATACCATGCGGGTCTTGACGCAGCTTCAAGAGCCAAACATCAGGATATGTTCTTAATGGAAGAAGTTGATGTTATTGTTGCAACCATAGCCTTTGGAATGGGAATTGACAAACCCGATGTTCGCTTTGTAATTCATCATGATATACCGAAAAGTTTAGAAGGCTATTATCAAGAAACGGGAAGAGCCGGTAGAGATGGCGGAGAAGGAAAATGTATAGCATTTTACAGCTATAAAGACATTGAAAAATTAGAGAAGTTTTTGCAGGGAAAACCTGTAGCCGAGCAAGAAATTGGTAGGCAACTGATATTTGAAACGGTTTCTTATGCTGAAACTGCAGTTTGTAGAAGAAAACAACTGCTGCATTACTTTGGCGAAGATTATCATAAAGAAAATTGTGGTAACTGCGACAATTGCTTAAATCCAAGAGAGGAATTTGATGCACAGGAAGAAGTAGTCTTATTGCTTAAGACAGTCTTGGAACTAAAAGAAAACTTTAAAGCTAAATATATTTCTAACTTCTTAGCCGGTGAAATCACTTCTGATATTAAGTCTCTAGGAAATGATGAACACGCTTTGTTTGGTGCAGGTAAAGATCATGATGAACTAAAGTGGAATTCAATTATTAGACAATGTATTATCACTAACTTGTTGGTTAAAGAAATTGAGAATTACGGCATTTTGAAGGTGAGTGAAAAGGGTCAATCTTTTATAGAAAAACCTGAAAAAATCATGATGGTTGAGCCTAAAAAGTATGATAGCACAGCATCTTCTGAAATCATTGCAAGTAATGGAACTGGAGGAGCAGCAGACGAAGAATTGTTCAACATTCTCAAAGAACTTTGCAAAGATGTAGCTAAAGAAGAAGATTTACCTCCATATGTTATATTCTCCGAGCCTTCTTTAGAAGATATGGCTACTCAGTATCCAATTACCATGCAAGAGTTGACGAACATTACTGGTGTTGGGCAAGGAAAAGCGGAAAAATTTGGAGCACCTTTTATAGAAGCTATAAAGGAGTATGTTGAAGAAAACGAAATAGAAAGACCAGATGATTTAGTAGTTAAATCGGTTGTAAATAAATCAGGTCTAAAAGTTTTCATCATTCAAAGCATTGATCGTAAGATGTCATTAGAGGACATTGCTAGAGCAAAAGGTAAAGAAGTTGATGATATTCTTGAAGAAATAGAACACATTGTAAATAGTGGGACTAAAGTAGATTTAGACTATATCATCAATGAATTATTAGATGATGATTATCAAGAGGAGATTTTCGATTATTTCAGAGAAACCGAAGAAGATTCAATAGAAGATGCGTTAGAAGAATTTGACGATGCATACTCTGAAGAAGAGATGAGACTAATGCGCATAAAATTTCTTTCTAATATGGGAAATTAGAGATTTTGTTTCGCCTGATTTTCTAATTCTTCAAGCGTTAACATTTCATCCTCCCAACTCTTCATTGTCAATTGCATTTGCTGATTAGAGCTTTCCCACTCTTTGATAATAGCTTGATTTGCATCATTTTGATAAGCATCAGGCTCTTTTAAAATTTCATTGATTTCAGCTAACCTACTTTCAAAATCAGAAACTTGTTTTTCTAATTTAGAAACTAAATTCTTTTGCTTCTTAAGGTCCTTTTTGAGCCGTTTTCTTTCCTCAAAACTCAATTTGTTTTCAGAAACAGTTTTGATTTCTTGCTTTGATTCCTTTTGCTTGTTAGAAGTACCTTCCCAAGTTTTAATATCTGTAGCTTGTTTACGCTTCAAAAAGTAATCGATGTCCCCTAAATGTTCTTTTACTTTACCATTGGTAAATTCATAAACCTTTTCGGTTAATCCTCGCAAAAAGTCACGGTCATGTGAAATGACGATTAAAGTTCCATCAAATCGATTTAAAGCATCTTTTAAGATATCCTTAGAACGAATATCAAGGTGGTTTGTTGGCTCATCAAGTATTAATAAGTTTACAGGCTCTAAAAGAAGCTTACAAAGCGCCAGTCTCGCTCTTTCACCACCAGAAAGCACACTCACTTTCTTATCAACTTCATCTCCACTAAATAAAAATGATCCAAGAAGAGTTCTCACTTTTTTTCTAATTTCTCCAACAGCGACTTCATCGATAGTTTCAAAAATCGTTTTTGAAGGATCTAGTGTCTCCGCTTGATTTTGAGCATAATAACCAATCTTAACTTGATGACCATTCTCTATTGTACCTCCTTGTAGCTCTTCCCCCATTATAAGCCTTGAAAAAGTAGACTTACCTTCTCCATTCTTGCCCACTAAAGCGACCTTTTCACTTCTTTCAATCAAAAGATTCACATCAGAGAAAATGGTTTTCTCTCCGTACTTTTTAATAACCGAATTCGCTTCGAGAGTTACTTTACCGCTATGCGGTGCAGGAGGAAAAGAAAAACGCATCCCAGATAAATCTTCTTCTTCTACTTCAATACGCTCAATTTTATCTAGTTGCTTTATTCTAGACTGTACTTGTACTGCCTTTGTAGCTTTGGCACGGAAACGTTCAATAAACTGCTCCGTCTGTTTGATTTGCTTTTGCTGATTCTCATAAGCAGCAAGTTGCTGCTCTCTTCGCTCTTTTCGAAGCTCCAGGTATTTCGTATATGGTGCTTGATAATCGTAAATCTTCCCTAGTGAAATCTCAATCGTTCTATTAGTTAGGTTATCTAGAAAAGCCCGATCATGTGAGATTAAAACCACAGCCCCAGAATAGACTTTCAAGAAATCTTCCAGCCATTGAATTGATTCAATATCTAAGTGATTTGTTGGCTCATCTAATAATAGTAAATCTGAATTCTTTAGCAGAATTTTTGCCAATTCGATTCGCATTCTCCATCCACCACTAAATTCCTCTGTCTGTCTTTCAAAATCAGATCTTTTAAAGCCCAGACCTAGTAAAACTTTCTCAATCTCAGCCTCCATTGCATCTGCGCCAAGCAAAACTAGTTCTTCATTTAATTCAGAAACTGAATCCAATAACTTGAGATACTCTTCAGATTCATAATCTTCTCTTTCAGCAAGTTGCTGATTTACATCTTCAAGCTTTTGTTGAATGTGTATAGCTGTATTAAAGCTCTGCTCTGTTTCCTCCCAGACTGTTCTACCTCCTTCAAAGTCCATATCTTGTGGCAAATAACCAAATGTAACTCCTGATGGGTAAGAAATATTCCCCGTGTCTAATGACTGAATACCTGCCAAACTCTTTAATAAAGTAGACTTTCCGGCACCGTTTCTACCAACTAAACCAATTCTATCCTGTTTGTTTATGATAAAAGAAACCTGATCAAACAGGGCTCTATCTGCAAAATGTAAACTAATATTGTTAACACCAACCATGCTGCAAAAGTAGCCAATCTTAATACCTAGTTAACAATCTCCTTCAATGAATATTAATAAACTAATTACCCCCAGAACTGCACATTACTATAGCCTAAATCCGACTAAAGGAATTAAAGCTGTTTTGATAGTAATTCATGGTTATGCGCAAGCTGCAGAAGAATTTATTCAACAATTTAGTCATTTAGCTGAAGAAGGTATTTTGGTTGTTGCTCCAGAAGGTTTGTCTAAGTTTTATGGCAAAAGTAGATTAGCAGTCGCTTCTTGGATGACAAGCATGCATCGAGAAGATGAAATAAAAGATTATAATCTGTTTATTGAATCAGTTTACTCTGACACAAAATCAATTAAAGTTGATAAAATTGCCGTTCTTGGCTTTTCTCAAGGCGTTTCAACCATGCTTAGATGGTGTAGTTATACAGAATTGAAAGAACTAAAAGTTTTTGCTTGTTGTGGTACGGTTCCGCCTGAGCTTAATGCTAAAAGCTTTGCTTCAAAAAAGATCCATCTTGATTTTTACTATGGTGACAAAGACCCGTTATTTTCACAAGAAAAGGCAGAAGAGAATATGAATAAACTCAAAGAGTTAAAAATCAATTTCAAATCTACTAGTTATTTAGGCACTCATGAAGTTCCTAGTGAGTGTCTTAGAGATGTTATCCTGTGGGCAAACGGCTAGCGATAGTCTTGTTATAATATATTGTTTGTAATATCCCTCTGCTCAGCATAAAAACACTTAAAGCAAGCCATAGACCATGATTCTCAAACAATGGTCTAGCGAAATAAAAAGTAGGTAAAAAGAAAATTAAACTTGATATAATCATCAAGTTTCTCATCGCTTTTGATGCAGTTGCTCCAATATAAATACCATCCCATATAAATGCAAAAGAGTTTATTAGAGGAGCAATGATTAACCAAGGCAAATATTCCATAGCTACTTGTATGATTTCACTTTTATCAGTCAATAAATAAAGAACCTCTTCTCCTAAGTAGTAAAATACTACACTAAATAAAAATGCTACTCCTATTCCCCACTTAAAAGAAGTCATAACAGCATTTTTAAACAAGCCACTTTGCCCTTTACCAAAATATTTACCGCAAATTGATTCAGCTGCAAATGCAAAACCATCAATTCCATAAGCTGAAATAGTAATAAATTCAAGAAGTAAAATATTTGCCGCACCAATCAAAGGGTCAATATTGGCCGCTTTTGTTTTAAAGAAAGATAATACAAGAATTAGTAGCATTGTCCGCACAAATAAATCGGAGTTTATCGATAAGAACCCAAACCAAGTTGAATCAGTCTCTTTCTTGTTTAGAATCTCAAGAAAATCTTTTTGGTATTTCTTTTTTAGAATTAAAAAGCCTAAACCCAGACCTACATATTGCGCGCACAATGTACCAATTGCAACCCCTGCTATTT
>CAJXFJ010000058.1 GCA_913052515.1 uncultured Flavobacteriales bacterium
ATGCTCATATGTTGCAGCGTTATTTCTCAGGAATTTTTAATGTAAAGCTAATATTGGGCTTGATTTATCTCTTAATTACCATTGGTTTTGGTTTTGTTGTTGGTTATAATAGCAAAGAAGTGATGATTCTTTTTGTCCTAGGTGTAAATCAAATTCTAGCCTCTATGATTTTGTACCTAAGGTCAAATATTACAGGACTTCACTTGTTTAAAACGGAGGGAATACTTTCTATACTAGACAGAACGCTGATGATTCTAATCTGCGGGGTCTTGTTATGGGGAAGCTTTACTGATACAAGTTTTCAAATTGAGTGGTTTGTTTATGCTCAGTTTGTTGCATATTTGTTAACAGCAATCACCGCCTTTATTGTTGTACTAAGAAAAGCGGAATTGTTTAAGGTGAAAATCGATTTGGTACTTTTTAGAATAATCTTGAAGCAAAGTTTACCCTTTGCTTTATTGGTATTACTCATGTCCTTTTATTATCGATTAGATGCAGTTATGATTGAGCGCTTACTCGATGATGGGAAATATCAAACAGGAGTATACGCCCAGGCATATCGTTTACTGGAAGGCTTCAATATGTTTGGTTATATGTTCGCTGGCTTATTGCTGCCTATTTTTTCCAGAATGATTAAAGCCAAGGAATCGGTAAACGGATTGGTTAGCACTTCATTTAATTTGATTTTTATACCAGCATGCACAGCTGCTACTATATCTTTAGTCTATCCCACTGAAATTATGGATTTGTTGTATTGGGAAAACGTAGAAGCTTCTGCTAAAATATTTGAAGTACTAATGCTTTCATTTATAGCCATAGCACTTACTTACATTTATGGAACCTTGCTTACAGCAAATGGGAGTTTAAAGGCACTTAATCAAATTTCTTTAGTTGGCTTGCTAATTAATTTCGGATTGAACTTAACCTTAATCCCTGATTACGGTGCCTATGGTGCTGCAATAGCAACCCTAGTCACTCAAGCAATTATTATCATTTTACAAATTATGATTGTCAAGAAAGAGTTTAAGATGGGGTATTCTACTAACTTAATTTTAAAAAGTACTGCATTAGCATTTATAGGCTTAGTAGTTGCCATTTTTACCAAAACATGGTTTACGAATTTTATAATACATTCGATTCTAATAGTAGTATTGTTTGCAATTTTGACTTTTGCTTTGGGCTTAATTAAGTGGCAGGAAGTGACTCAACTTTTCAAGCAAAAAGTATAATTCTAGTTTAAGTCAATATTCGCTATTTTTGGGGACTTTAAACAAAAGAAGGCATGAGTGTAGAGCCCTACGATATTAACTCGAAAGGTATAGTTTATTTTATGAGAAAATGGAGAGCAGTATTACTGACAACTTCAGGCTTAGCTTTTCTTACTTCTCTTATATTTTCCTTTCTTATTGAAGATAAGTATAAATCATCGGTTGTACTTTTTCCTTCTACCACTTCTTCCATTTCAAGAGCATTGCTCAATGATGAGAATTATAAAGAGAAAGACTTCTTAGAATTTGGAGAGGAAGAAGAAGCAGAGCAAATGATTCAAATTTTGAATTCAGATGATATTAAACATCATATCATCAACAAGTTTGATTTGATGAATCATTATGGAATAAATCCTGAAAGTGAGTTTAAGCAAACCCAGTTATATAAAGAGTACAAGAACAATATTGATTTTTTCAGAACAAAGTTTATGTCTGTAGAAATTGAGGTACTTGATACCGATCCTCAAATGGCTGCAGATATTGCCAATGAAATTGCGGGAATGGTAGACTCGGTGAAAAATAAAATGCTTAAAAGAGTCGCACTTCAGGCCTTTACCATTGTAGAGAAAGAATACAAAACTTTAGTTTCAGAAATTAATAAAATGGAAGACACCTTGAATTACATACGTTCTATGGGAGTTCAAGATTACGAAACACAGGTTGAGGTATTAAGTGATCAATATGGTGCGGCATTGGTTAAAAATAACAATGTGGCAGCACAAAAACTGAAGAACAAATTAGATACACTTTCCAAATATGGAGGTAAGTATTTAAGTTTAGTTCAGCAGCTAGAATACGAGCGTGAAAAGCTAAGTGATATGCGTGAAATTTATGCAGAAGCTAGAGTAAATGCAGAATCAACCATCGATCAAAAATTCATTGTAAATAGAGCTTATAAAGCAGAAAAACCAAGTTATCCAATACGTTGGCTAATTGTAACGGTTTCTACCATTGCTACATTTTTATTTACCATGATAATATTAATCCTTTTAGACCCAAAACACTAAGTCATGAGCGAAGAAACTAAAGGGAAAGATTACTTTGAATCAAGTCTAGGCATACTAGAATTTGCCATTCGTCAATGGAAAGTTTTAATAGGTGTTGCAATTGCCGCTGCCATTATGGGAGTTGTTTTTTCAGGACCAAAATTTATTGCTCCACAGTTTACATCTGAGGCTGTAATTTATCCGGCTAACCTTGGAAATTACTCCGGTGAAACAAGATTGGAGCAAATGCAGCAATACTTGGAGTCCAACCAAATTAGAGACGCTATAATTAGCAAATTCAACTTGTATCAAGAGTATGAAATTGATTCTGGTAAGCCCACCACGAAAGCATTAGTTAATAAAGCTTATTCAGAACACATTGGTTTTGATGAAACGGAATTTGAATCCATACGAATAACTGCAAGTTCAACAAGTCCTGAAAAAGCTAAGGAGATTGTTGAAGAAATTTTGATTTTACTCAATAAAACAATTCGAGAAACCGAAAGAGAGAAATATTGGGAAATTGTAAAAATCAATGAGAGATTAATGCTTCAAAAGAAAAAACAAGTAGATAGTTTAGAAGTAAGAATTAGAGAATACAGTACGAAATATGGACTGTTAGATTACATTGGTCAAACTGAAGAAGTTACTGAAGGATACATGAAGTTTTTACTTTCGGGAAAGAAAGGCGCTAATTATGAAGAAGCAAAAAAGTTATATAAAAATTTAGAGATGTATGGTAGGGCTTTTCATAATATGCATGCTCAGTTAAATAAATTTAATGAGGAATACATTAACAGATTACATGCATATGAACATGCTATGAAAGATTATACAAAAGAACAGACTTATGCCAATGTTTTGGTAAAACCTGAAGTTCCTGATAAAAAGTCTTCTCCAGTTCGTTGGTTAATCGTTTTAGGTGCAACAGGAGCAGCCTGCTTTTTTACATTTGCCCTCTTATTAGTTCTAGGGTACCATAAAAATCAGTAATGACTTCTTACCTAAAAACAAACTGGGTATTAATTCTTAGCTTTTTGTTTATTATGGCAAACAGCGCCTTTATTGCATTGGAGCAATATTGGTTTACCGCTGTGCCATTTGCATTGGTGGTTTTGCTTTTGGCGTTTATAGCAACCGATAAACTGATGTGGGTGATCATTTTTGCTACCCCCCTTTCCATTAACTTAGAAGAGTTGGATTTTGGTGGAGTAGGGATGTTCTTGCCTACTGAACCCTTGCTTTTTGGGGTAATGCTCATCTTTTTTCTTAAGATACTGTACGATAGAAAGTTCGATAAGTCGGTATTATACCATCCACTGAGTATAGGTATTATTATAAATTTATCTTGGTTAACCATAACGACCTTAACAAGCACTATGCCTGTAGTATCTATTAAGTTCTTATTAGCCCGTTTATGGTTTGTTGTTTCTCTATTTTATATTGCTAGCCAGTTGTTTAAAAATGTAAAGAATATTAGAACATTTTTCTGGCTCTACCTTATCCCTTTAACGCTTGTTGCTATTTATACATTTGTACACCATAGTATGTATAGCTTTGAAGAGAGACCTGCTCACTGGGTAATGCAGCCGTTTTTTAAGGATCATACGGTTTATGGTGCTGTTTTAGCCATGATGTACCCAGTTTTACTTTGCTTGCTAGCTTTGAAACGCTACCGGAAGTATAGATTGCTTATAGTTATTATGCTTATTGCTTTAAGTTTAGGAATTATCTTTTCTTATGGAAGAGCAGCTTGGATTAGTTTGGTAGCTGCTTTTGGCGTTTCACTGATTTACGTCTTGAGGTTAAGAACTTCATTTGTGCTATCAGTTGCAGGATTGTTGATTATAGTGACGGGAATTTTCTGGGGAGACATTATCAATGTTTTGGAGAAAAATGAACAGGATTCTACCTCTGAGAATCTTTCAGAGCACGTTCAATCTATAACGAATATCTCAACGGATGCATCTAATCTTGAGCGAATCAATCGATGGAATTCGGCTATTAAAATGTTTGAAAGAAAGCCCATATTTGGATGGGGACCTGGAACCTATGCCTTTCAATATGCACCATTTCAGTCTTCAGAGGACTTAACGATAATAAGTACTAATGCTGGAGATATGGGGAATGCCCATTCTGAATTTATTGGACCTTTAGCAGAGGCAGGTGTGCTTGGAACATTAACTTTTATTCTAATCATTGTAATTTTCTATCGTACAGCATCCAAACTTTATTTTCGCTTACCTAAAGGAGAATTGAGAACGATAGTCTTTTTTACCATACTTTCTTTTACAACCTATTTAATTAATGGAGTTTTGAATAACTTCTTAGATACAGATAAAGCTTCGGTTCCTTTTTGGGCCTTTATAGCAATTATTGCAGCGATAGACTTGAATTCTAAGAAAATGCTTAAGGAAGAAACTCAGCCCCAAGAAGGGTAATGTCATCTTCAATGCTAGAAGACTTTTTGATCTCAACTGCTAAACTTTCAATTTGGTGCATGATTTCCTCAATTGAATTTTGATGCTCAATTCGTTGGATTAGTCCTTCAACACCTATTTGTTCTCCATTGTGTTCTAGCTCCGTTAAACCATCTGTAAAACAAAACAGCTTATCGTTATCGGTTATTTTAATTTTTTCTAATTCAATAGAAGGAAGCTCATCAAACATGCCTAAAACAGTACAGCCTTTTTTTAATTCTACAGCATTCTTGTTCTTAATTAGCAGCGCCGGCTGATGCCCTGCATTTAAATACTCAATTTCCTTTTTATCTGCATTGTATACGGCAATAAATAAGGTGATGAATTTTTCATAATTTGCAGACTCTATCACTTTTTGATTACACTCTTCAATCAACTTTTTTAGGTCACATTCAACAGTTAGTAATGCTCTTAAATTGGCCTGAAAATTGGCCATTAACAGGGCCGCAGGGAATCCTTTTCCCGAAACATCAGCAATACACAATACCGTTCTTGAATCATCAAGTTGAATGACATCATAATAATCTCCACCAACTTCATTATGCGGTTTATAGAAGGACTTGACAACCAGTTTGTTTGTATTGGGTAGGTTCCTTGGAAAAAGAAGCGTCTGCATTTTTTGAGCAAGTTCAAGTTCTTTTTTGACTTCAACTTGTTTTATGTACTCTTTATTTAACCGTTTGTTTTCCAATGCAACAACTACAATGTTTGCAAGGGTTTGAATAAATTTTAGATGTTTAATTATGGGACTAATTTCGATTTTTTCCCCATCGAAATCTGCGAGTAATAAAAAAGCCAGTGGTTTGTTTTTGTGGAAGACAGGAATAACAATATCAAATTCCTTTAGATTAGAATCTTCCGAGGAATTTAAAACATCAATTTGATCATAATTATTTATGATCAGCTCTAGATCAACGGATTCTGCTTGTTCTTGTTTTATACCCGATGTAAGTGCGACCTTCCATTCTTTGTCGAAGCTAAACAAGACAAATTTTCCAATATGTAATTCTTTCAGTAAAACATGTTCAAGAATTCCAAACAATTCTTCCTTAGAGGAGTTGCTATTGATTGCATCCGTAATTTCAAGAAGGGTATTTAGCTTTAAATTAGAAAGTTTTAATCTACCTTTCGCCCGATTTGTCTTTTCATCCGTCATTGTTTTTCGTTTGTTCCAAGAATTGAGGTAATAATCGAAGAGCAGCCATTTCTTTATACTTTTCTCTAAATTCAATAGCAGGAATACCTGCATAGGTTTTTCCAGATTCTAAATCTTTTGAAACACCGCTTTTTGCCGAGATTACCACATCATCACCAATAGAAATTCCCGAAGTAATTCCAACTTGTCCCCAAATGGTAACTCGATGGCCAATAGTGACACAACCGGCTATCCCAGAATGGGCGGCTATTAAGCAATTTGTACCCAAGGTCGTATCATGGCCTATTTGCACAAGATTATCGAGTTTGCTGCCTTTACCTATTATGGTTGGTGAAGTAACCCCTTTGTCAATGGTGCAATTTGCTCCTAATTCTACATCATCTTCAAGAATGACTTCTCCAACAGAAAGTAAACGGTCATATTGATCAGGTCTTTTCTTATAATAAAACCCATTTGAACCAATTACACAACCAGCTTGAATAATAACTCTGTCTCCAACCTTACAACCATCGTGAATAACAACATTGGGGTAAATAATGCTGTCATCTCCAATTTCTACTTGATTGCCAATAACTGCGGAAGGATGAATTTTACAATTTTTGCCAATTTTAGCTATTGCTGAAGGTTTTTCTTCAAAAAAATCAAAAGGACTAAAATAGTTGAGAATAAAATTGAAACTTCGAAAAGGGTCTTCACAAATTATAATTCCTTTCCCCTCAGGAAAATCTACATCTTTATTAATTAGAACTACTGTAGCTTTGGAGTGTAAGGCTTTTTCGTAGTATTTCGGGTGGTCAACAAATACGATATCCCCTTCCTCAACGCGATGTATTTCATTAATTCCACGAATTTCTAGATTTGCATCCCCTTTATAAGGGGCTTCTAGTAATTCTGCAAGACTAGCTAATGATAAGGGTTTTGAGAAGATCATTATTTTACGCGCTCTGAATAAGAACCTGTTCTGGTATCAATTTTAATTTTATCACCTTCGTTGATAAATAAAGGAACTCGAACCTCTGTTCCAGTTTCTACTTTTGCTGGTTTTGTAGCATTGGTTGCTGTATCCCCTTTAATTCCTGGCTCTGTATAAGTGATTTCTAACTCAACAAAAGGAGGTAAATCACATGCTAAAGGTCTTTCTTCCTCTGCATGAAACATAATTTCTACATCATTGCCTTCTTTTAAAAACTGTGGTGCATTTATCATTTCTTCTTGAAGAAAGGTCTGCTCATAATTTTCTTTATTCATGAAATGGTAACCACTATCATCGGTGAATAGATACTGATATTTGCGGGTTTCAATTCTCACAGGTTCTATTTTAACCCCAGAGTTGAAAGTATGATCAATTATTTTTCCAGAAGTTAAACTTTTGAGTTTTGTCCTAACAAAAGCAGGTCCTTTTCCAGGTTTTACATGTTGAAATTCCAAGATGGTGTATAAATCATTATTCCAATTCATACATAGTCCATTTTTAAAATCTGCGGTAGTTGCCATAAGTTATTTGTATTTGTTCAAAGATAAGTGATATGATTGATTTTATTTGAAGTCTTTAAAGTCTGAAATGTGAATTAACTTTTCAGGATTTGGAACTTCTTTCTCAACTTCATTGGAAGCAATAATAATTAACTTCTCATTTCTATTTTTCTGTAAGAGGGAATGATAAAATTCTACTCCCATGCTATCTAAGTTTGAACATGGTTCATCCAATAAAATGATGGGACTATTTCCAAGAAGTGCGAGTCCTAATTTAAGTCGTTGTTTCATACCTGAAGAAAACTGACCAATTTGTTTATGTTTAGCTTCGCTTAGGTAAATCGTATCTGCAAATTGATCCAAACTAATATGGTTGCTAAAAGCTTTAAAATGAGTATGAAACTTCAACAATTCATTCAAAGTCAGTTGTTCAGGTAATTCTTGGTATGGAGCTACAAAACTTAATGCTTTATAGGCTTTTTCAGTTTCAATGTATTGATTGTCTATCTCTTTAAAATATACTTGACCCTCGGTAGGTAATTCTGCTTGTGAAATAATTTTAAGCAAAGTAGATTTTCCACTTCCGTTGGATCCAATAATACCATAAACCCCTTTAGAAAAAGAGGTGCTTAGGTTTTTGAAAATCCATTCTTGCTTAAAGCGCTTGCCAATATTAGCTAGCTCTATATTCATTTAATTTAAAGGACCTCTAATTATGCCTTTATCAGAGTTTTTAATAAAGTCTAAAATGATTGACTTTTCATTACT
>CAJXFJ010000059.1 GCA_913052515.1 uncultured Flavobacteriales bacterium
AAGACATCCGAGATTCGATAGCGAATTACGATACACGAATCGCTTCAAACCAAACTAACATCGGTTCGAACCAAACAGAGATAGCTACTAACCGTCAAGCAATCATCGATACAACAGCTTCATTACTATCAAGAATCAATACGGATAGTTTATCAAGATACATCAACGACACGACCTTAAGCGGACAGTTGCGAGATACCTCAGCGGTACTACGCACATTGATAGCTAATACCAATACTGACAACCAAAACTTAGCTTTCCGCAACGACTCGATTTTAATCGACAGTGCCAATGGAGTAGACATTTCAAGTTTAGCTACGGATTTGGAACTACAAGCTGAAGTTACCACTTTGAATAATCGAATCAATTTGGACAACGATACAAGTAAAACCAATGAAGCACAAACCATCAATCGCATTGGAACAACAGTAACCTTAAGCCAAGCTAATGGAGCAGGTGGAGGAACATATACAGATTCAACTTTATCGGAATCAGATGTAGATGCTATGGTCGCAAATAATGGATATTTAACTTCAGAGGTAGATGGTGATGCGACTAATGAATTACAAGACTTAGGCATGGATGTTTCTCAGGATAGCATTACCATTAGCCAAGGTGCAAGTGTATATATTGGAGATATCCGTGATAGCATTATTGCTAATGCAGATGGCATAGTAGATACTGCTGTACAAATCAGAGCAGCCTTGCTTGATACGGCCAATAATATTAGAACTACTATTGATAATTTAAGTTTTGCTGATAGTTTGTGGAATCATATAGCTACAAAAAACATCTCACTAAACGGAAATTATATATCTAACGATGGTGGTAATGAGGGTATTTTAATTGATAACAATGGTTTTGTTGGAATTGGAATAAATCCGTTAGATAAAACAGAATTGAAAGTTTCTGGGACTGATGAAAATGCTGGTTATTTTTCTATCAGTGGAACAGAGCCAACTAAAGTTGCCTTGCTTGGTGAAGCGACCGGACCAGGTACTGCGGTATTTGCACTAGAAGGAGATGCAAATTCAACTGCAACTTCAAATTACGGTTTACATGCAGTGGCTAGAGGTGCTGGTACTAACAATTATGGGGTTTTTGGTAAGGCGCTTGGTGGTACTTCAGAAAATTGGGCTGGCTATTTTGCTGACGGTAATGTTAATATTGAAAATGACCTTTTTGTTGAAGGAGTTAGTTTCCTTGATTCATTGAGGATTGATAATGCTTATTCCTTTCCAACAACTTCAGGTTCTGCAAATCAAGTGTTAAAGTATAATGCAGCAGGAACTGCCTTGGAATGGGGAACTCTATCTACTGATGGAAATGGAATTTATGATGGCACGGGATCCTTATCTGGAAATACTGTAGTTACTCAAGGAGGAAGTACGCTTTCATTTACTTCAACAATTACAAATGGTTTTAGTGTAGATGGAACTACATTTAGTGTTGATGCAGCAAACAACAGAGTAGGAATTGGTACAGCTTCACCAGCATCTGATTTACATGTTTTGAATAGTGGTAGTACAAATTCAACTATAGAATCTACCTCAGGAGATGCGGCGAGTTTAATTCTTAAAACTGCCACTAAAGAATGGGAAATTCAAAATAATAATTTATCGGGTGGGTCTTTTCATATCATAGACAAAACTTCAGGAAACTCCCGTCTAGTTATATCACCAGATGGTAAGATTGGAATCGGTACAACAGTGCCTACCAAATCAGTATTACAAGTAGTCGGAGGCTTTCGTGCAGATTCTTTAATTATAGATGGTCAATATGCATTACCAACAATAGATGGTGCCGCAGATGAGATTTTAAAAACCGACGGTTCCGGCCAATTGAGTTTTGTACCTATTTCCTCTTTAGTTTCAGGAGACAATCTAGGGAACCATGTATTGGATTCTAATTTAAGAACCAATGGCTCATGGATTAGTAACGACGGAGATGATGAAGGAATTCAAATTGGAACAGATGGCTTTACAACCCTTTCTCATGGTTTATTTATAAATAGTTCAGGAAGTGAAACCAATTATCCATTGATTATAAAAACGACTTCTACGGATTTATTAATGTCTTTTCAAAATAATTCAGCTACTGGAATTTGGGACATTGAAACACAAGGCGATAATTTACATTTTAGTGAAGCAGGTGTTGCCACAAGATTTTCTTTATTTAAAGGAGGAAATGTAGGAATAGGTACTTCATCGGCTTCAAGTAGATTACATGTTGAATCTTCTGATGGAGTAACCGGTCAGTTTATTAATACAGAAAGTAGCGTATCCACAACTCAAACATTGATTTTGGATGCAAATGGCAACAATGCCAATAATTTTGGATTGGTTTCTTCAGTAGCAAATGGTTCTATGTATAATGCAGGTATTTATACCGAAGCAAGAGGAAACATGTCGAATGAATATGGTATCGATGCTTTTGCGATTGATTCTTCTTTTGGAAAAGCATTCGGAGGACGTTTTGTAGCGCAGTCTTTTGATCTAGAGTCTTATGGTTTGTTTTCAACAGCAACAAGTGTAAATGGAACTTCAACGGCTTATGGTCTAAGAGCAAGTGCTAGTGGTGCAGGAAATGCCAATTATGGAATTTATGCCGGAGCTAGTGGAGGTGGCATTAACTACGCTGCCTATTTCAATACCGGTGATGTGTATGTGAATGATTCATTAGGTATAGGTGTACTTAGTCCAACGGCTAAGCTTGATGTATTGGGAAAAGCTACCGTAGATACCTTAAATATTAATGATAAATACACCTTCCCATCAGAAGATGGAGATGCAGGTTATGTGATTCAAACGGATGGAGCAGGAAATTTAAATTGGGTACCCATCGATACTGCCACTTGTCCAACAGGCATGACTAACATTGCTGGGCGTATTTGTATTGATAACACAGAAAGAGGCACAGGAAATTGGTTTACTGCAGCTTCTACATGTACCGCAGCAGGATTAAAATTACCTACATGGGCAGAATGGTACGGAGCCATGGACAATGCGAGTGTTAGTAACGAAATAGATAACTGGGAATGGGTAGATGACGGTACTTCAAATACTGTAAGAAAAGTTGGAAACTTAGGCTTACAAAATTCTGCTAATGATGATCCTGCTAGTGGTTCAGCAGCTTATCGTTGTATTTTGATATTAAAATAGATTTTCGAGGAAGAGAGTAGAAAAACTAAAAAGAAAATGAAAAAGAGAATAAAAAAAATATACATTGGGGATAAAAGATTAGAGAGAAAGGACAAAGGTCTTCCTTCATCTTTCATCCTTTATCCTTTATCCCGAATTTCTTCACTTTTATTTGCTAAAAAGCTAGCTTTTTCACTTTTCTTCTTTTTATCTATTCAACTTTCGTTTGCCCAGAATATTTCTATCAATACAGATGGCTCAGCTCCTGATGGCTCAGCTATGCTTGATGTGGTAGCTACCGACAAAGGAATTCTAATCCCTCGTATGACAGAAGCACAACGATTGGGAATTGCTACACCCGCTACCAGTTTAATTGTTTTTCAAACCGATGGTGATGATGGATTTTATTTTAATGCTGGTACACCTGGTTCACCTTCATGGGTAAAACTTTTAAGTGATAATGATTTGGATGATCCAGTAGCTATAGGCGACAGTGATTCAGATACTAGAATAGATGTTGAAGGGGCAGGAGATGATGATGAAATAAGTATAGAAGTTGCAGGAACAGAATACTTTAGAATAGATACGGTTAATAATGGTGGAAATGCGCCTACGCCAAGACTGCAATTTTTAAATAATGGAGATAATATTATTTTAGGAGCTAATGCTGGAAATACCATTTCCAATACAGGTGGAAACGGAGTACGAAACATCATAATTGGAAATAATTCAGGAAATGGGACAACTGATTATTCTAACGTATTTGTTGGGGCAAATGTGGCTACAACCAATGGCTCTGCACAAAATGTAGCTATTGGAAATGGAGCTGCGGAGTTTGGAATAAACCGTTCGGTAGCAATAGGCCATGGTGCTGGTCAAGCAGGAGGATTAGATTTTAGTGTTGCTCTTGGTTATCAAGTTGCTCCTTTAGTTACTGATGCAAGTCAAAGTGTGATAATTGGAAACAATTCTGGAGGCTCACTTACCTCTGGCGATAATAATACGCTGTTAGGTGCTAACTCTGGTTTTTCCTTAGCAACAGGCTCAAGAAATGTATTTCTTGGAGATTCAGCAGGTTACTTTGAAACGGGAGATGATAAATTGTTTATTGCAAATACCGCTACACCTACTCCATTAATCTATGGAGACTTCGCTAACGATAGCCTAAAAATATTTGGAACCTTAAGCGTGGGAAATGCATTTTCTTTTCCAACCGCAGATGGTACAGCTAATCAAATTCTTCAGACTGATGGAAATGGGAATGTGAGTTGGGCCGCAGAAGCTGCTTCTAGTTTCACCTTATCTGGCAATGATGTAATCCCAAATTCCAATAATTACAACTTTGCAATCGGAACCAATACAATTCGAAATAAGTTCAAGGCTGAAATAGAAGTAGGATCCGGTGGGAGTACCTGCGGTTTGGTAATTGATAACCTGGCTAATGCAGGTGCATCCGATAAAATTGGACTTTTAATAGAGTTAGATAGAGGGTCATCAAAAAGCAAATTTGGAATTAAAAATGTAGTAAATGGAACTAGCAATTCAACTGATTCTTTGTTTGGAATGTACACAGAAATCACCCCTGATCGAAACACAACTTCACCCCCAACCTTTGCTTACAAAGCCAAATTTGTAGGAACAGATGGGGACAATTGGGGTATTTTTATGGAAAATGAAGACCAAAACTATTTTAGCGGGAATGTGGGAATTGGTACTACTTCCCCATCGAATTTGCTCTCAGTTAAAAACAATTCGGGAGCTGCCTATTTTGACGTTTATGGAACTGGAGATGGAAATAATTTTTCAGGATTTACTTTAGGTTCTGATGAGGCTGTTGATAAAAGTTGGTCCTTTTTTCATAGAAGTAATGGATCAGAATTGAATGATTTTGTATTTGAGTTTTATGATGGGGCTTCAACCTGGACAAAGTATCTTGTTATTGAACCTACTGGAAACATTGGCTTAGGAGCGGATAATTTGCAACCATCATCAACTTTAGATGTAAAAGGAGATATAGAGATTGACTCTAATGGTTCAATTGGCGACGATGCCTTTTATTTAGGCGACCCAAATACCGATGGCAGTTGGCGAATTAGAAGGGATGGAAATGATTTGTCTTTTGAAAGAAGAGAAAGCGGAGTGTGGGTGTTTAAAGTAAAAATGAATCCTTGATGAAACCAAATTTAAAATCACTTCTAAGTATGAGGTCAGTCATATTAATTATGATTATTGCCTTGTTTGAAACAGAAGTTTCTGCGCAAAAAACCACACGTTTTACCCCTCTTTTAAATTCTAATTGGTCAAACCCATTAAATTGGTCAAACGGTAAACCTTCTGCAAACGATACCACAATTGTTCAAGTATTCTTATCGGATAATTGCAGAGTTAATGAAAATGCTTCAGTGCATGATTTGTACAATGAAAATGGTGGAAATTTGATTATAGAAGATGGCATAACACTAATAGTTAATGGGGATTTGTATTTAGCTGGGGGCTCTACCATCCAAAATTTCGGGAACTTAGAAATAAAAGGTACAATCTATCAAGATGGGTTTACCAGATTACAAGTATTTTCAAGTATTAACGTAGAAGGAAGTATCAGTTTTGATTAAGGTTTGTTTACATATCATCTTTCTGCTGTTTACACAGTTTACTTTTGCTCAATTACAATTGGGCAGAAGTGTGATAGGTTCTACTGGCTCGGATACCACAACTGCAAGTTTTAATGTCACTTCAACAGTTGGTGAAACATCGGTAAGTAGCGAAGAGTCAAACTTATTTTGGTTAACGCAAGGCTTTCAACAGCCTTTACAGATAGAGGGATTAATTGCCTTTTCACTAAATATTCAAAATGCTTCTTGTATAGGCCGTAGTAACGGATTTGCAGAAATTCAAACCATTCAAGGTTGTGAAGGGCCCTATACCATTTTATGGAGCAATGGTCAGTCGGGCAATCAAGCCAATAATTTAGCACCTGGAAATTATACCGTTCAAATTGTTTCAAATACTGGTTGCGAAAGTAGGATTGTGGCTTTTGAAATAGAAACCTTTACGCAAGCAACTTGTTTGCTCAAGTTCTATTCAGGCATTACGCCGAATGAAGATGGAATAAATGATACTTGGATTATTGACAACATAGAAGCATTTCCAGAAAATGAGGTTTTGATTTATGATCGAAATGGAAATCGAGTTTTTGAAGCAAAAAATTACAACAATGAAAGTAGAGTTTGGAATGGGGATAATTTAAGTGGAGGTCCCCTACCTTCGGATACTTATTTCTATATTTTTTCAGCAAATGGAATAAGTGAAAAAGGTTGGATTGAATTGACGAGATAGAGCTTTTAGCTTCTAGCAGAAAGCTAAAAGCTAAATAAGATGAAATGAAAGAGTATTAAGTAAAATGAAAAAGTTTGAAGATTTAAAAGTTTGGAAGAAAGCTCAGAGCTTTTATTTAGATATTAGCAAAGAGTTTGAAAATAACAAAAACTTCTTCTTTAAAGATCAAATATTAAAGGCAGCTTTATCAATCTCAAACAATTTGGCGGAAGGCTACGAACGAATGTCAGATAAAGAATTTCGGTACTTTTTGTTTGTTTCAAAGGGCTCTTGTGGTGAAGTTAGATCAATGCTCTATTTATCATCAGATTTAGGTTACATAGAGCATAATATTGCAAATGAATTAATTGAAAAAACCAATGAGATTTCTAAAATGCTAGGAGGACTAATTAAAAAGATGAATGTGTAGCAGCAATATAAAGAGTGAAATGAAAAAGCCATATAAAATTCCTTTTCTTGCCTTTAATGTATTGAGGTCATTCTTCAGCCATCAGATAGCAGCTTTCCGCTTGTTGCTCGTTGCTCGTTGCTCTAGGTTCTCAGCTTTTAGCTCTAGGCTTTTAGCTCTAAGCTTGCTATTTACTTCTTTTTTCCTTTTTAACTGTTCATCTTCTATTGCTCAACAAGACCCACAGTTTAATCAGTACTTTTTCAATCCATTAGGAATAAACCCTGCTTATGCCGGAAGCCGCGGAATGTTAAGTGCAGTAGCCATTCACAGAACACAATGGGTAGGCTTTGAAGGAGCACCAAGTTCTCAGGCCTTTGCTATTCATGCTCCAACCAAAGATAAAAAAATGGGATTGGGCTTTCAGCTTATGAATGATGTCATAGGTCCAAAAACAACTACGGCTATTTCGGGAGTTTATGCCTATAAAGTAAGAATTAATCGGGGTAGATTGGGTTTTGGACTACGAGCCAGTTTGTATAATTATACTTTCCGTTGGGATGAAATTGAGTATCGTGATAATTCGAATTATGGTAGCATTGAAAGAGGAAGGGAAAACTATTTAACTCCATCTTTTGATTTTGGGATGTACTATAGTGATCGAAAAAATTACATCGGCTTTGAGTTAACCCACTTAAATGAAGGTAAACTTGGTATAGAAGGAGATAATGTAAATATAGAAAGCACAGCCCGACAAGAAGCTCAGGCTATTATAACTGCAGGTAGAGCGTTTCGACTGAATCGATATGTTATTTTTAAGCCTTCGGTACTTATAAAAACAGCTAATAATCGTCCTGCTTTTATCGATGTGAATGCTTCGGTTTTACTTAAGGAAAAGTTATGGCTAGGCATGTCTTATCGCAGAGGTTATGGGGCCGTAGCTATTCTAGAGTATAACATCAATCGTTCGTTGCGAATAGGATACTCCTATGATATTTCTTTAACCGAATTAAGTAGAAGAAATGGAGGTTCTCACGAGATTTTCATCGGCTATGATTTAAATGTTTTTCGTTCACCAATTGTTTCACCGCGATATTTCTAAATGAGTAATCCAAAACACATCTCTAAACTTGTACTAGCGGGATTCTTTTTAAGCATCTTATTTTTTTTAGGCTCCTCCACTTTTGCTCAAGAAAAGGAATTGAGAAAAGGTATGGAGCATTATAATTATCAAGAATTTGCAGACGCAATTCCTTGGTTTAAG
>CAJXFJ010000060.1 GCA_913052515.1 uncultured Flavobacteriales bacterium
ATTAATAAAAGGATTAATCTGCGGTTATCGAGTAGAAGAGATTGAGTTTAAGTTGACTCAAAAAGTACGTTATTTAGATAAACTTGTTGATGAACTGGCAAGGGGAAAAAAGATGGAAAGCATACTAAGGAAATAGATAGAATCTATCTAAATAGAATCAATTAGAAACTATTCTAAGAAACTAGTGTTACTTTTGCTTTGCCACTACCAACCATTTAACTGTGAAGAATTTTCTTTTATTAATCTTCATGCTTTTTTTTGGATTAACTCAAGCTCAGAATATCTTATTCAATGCTGAAGGAGGCAGTCCTGATCCTTCAGCATTTTTAGAAGTTAGAAGTACCACTCAGGGATTTTTAGGTCCTCGAATGAATGAATCTCAGCGTTTAGGCATTGTTAATCCTGCACAAGGGCTCCTCGTTTTTCAAATTGATGGAACTATTGGCTTTTACTTTTACAATGGTTCTGCTTGGGATACACTAGGTGGAGCAACCACTGTAACCAATGTAAGCAACGTAACCAACGTAACAAATTCTGGTATTGCTATCATTAGAGACATCAAATCAGGAGGCTCAAATGGAGGAACTTTTACAAGTGGTGTATGGGTTCAAAGAGACTTAAACGATATTGATGGTGATTTGAGCTTTGTATCTTTGGGAACCAACGAGTTTAAACTCGATTCAGGAACTTATGCAATAACCATTTATACACCCGCCTATGAAGTTAAAACTCATCAATGCAGACTCTATAATGTAACAACTGCCGCGGTTGAAGCCTATGGAAATGTTGCATATGCTGATAAGTTTTCTCAATCACTATTGACTACAATAGTAAGTGTTACGAATTCATCTGAAACCTTTCGAATAGAGCATCGATGCAGTGATACTGTTGGCGGAAAAGGCCTAGGAGAAGGAGTAAACTGGGGTGATAATACATTTACCCAAGTTAAAATTGAAAAACTTTAATTAATCTTCCCAAACTTTTCCTGGGTTTAAAATTCCATTTGGATCAAAGGCCTGTTTAATGGCTTTTTGCAGAGCGATATCTTCAGGATTGAACATAACATCCATAAATTCTTTTTGCACCAAACCAATACCATGCTCACCCGAAATCGTTCCTCCTAGTCTTTTACATAGTTGAAAAATTTCTCGAATGCCTTGTTTTAAGTGCTCACCTTCCCAAGCTTCATCACTCATCTCACCTTTCAAAATATTTACATGTAAATTACCATCACCTGCATGACCATAGCAAACAGACTGAAATCCATATTGTCTTCCTATTTCCTTCACACCTTTTAATAATGCTGGTAATTCTGCTCTTTTTACCACGGTATCTTCTTCTTTGTAAATGGAGTTTGCTTTAACTGCTTCGCCTAAGCTTCTGCGCAATTTCCAAAGCTTAACTTTTTCTGCTTGTGACTCAGCTAAAAGGATTTCATCACAATCGTAGTTTTCTAATAGGGAATAAATCTGTTCCGCTTCTTGCATAAGCACTTCCGGATAATTACCATCCAATTCTATCAATAAGTGCGCTTCAATATCTTCGGCTATATCTACCTCAATACCATGCACAAAACGCTGGGCAAACTCTAAAGCGTCTCTTTCCATAAATTCCAATCCTGATGGTGTAATTCCCAAATGAAAAATAGCCGAAACAGCTTGACAGGCCTCTTCAGCCTTTCGAAATGGAACCAAAAGCAATAAGTCATGTTTTGGATGCGGAATAAGTCGCATCACTGCTTTAGTAATAATGCCAAGAGTACCTTCGCTACCTACCATCAATTGAGTAAGGTTTAAGGCGGTTGCATTCTTCAACACATTGGCACCAGTCCACATTAAGCGACCATCGGCCAAAGCCACTTCTAGATTTAACACATAATCTTTGGTTACTCCATATTTTACGGCCTTAGGTCCTCCGCTATTCTCCGCCAAATTTCCACCTATAAAACAGCTGCCTTTGCTAGCCGGGTCAGGAGGGTAAAAAAGTCCTTTTTCTGCTACAGCTTCTTGAAAAACCTGAGTAATAACTCCCGGCTCAACAGTTGCTTGCAGATTGGCTTCATCAATATCAAGAATTCGATTTAACTTTTCTGTACTAAGCAAAACTCCACCGAAAATGGGTAAAGCACCGCCACTTAAACCGGTTCCCGCACCGCGTGCAGTTATGGGCAATTTCCTTTTGTTGCAATAAGCTAAAATGGTTGCCACATCTTCGGCTGTATTGGGAAGCAAAACAACTTGTGGTAAATAGTGTAAATCTTCGGTGTAATCATGGTCGTACCTCAATAGTTCTACATGATTGCTTATTACTTTTTCTTTTCCTAAAAGTTGTTGAAAAAACTGAATATCAGATTCATCAATGTGCTGCCATTTACCACTACTACTATTCATTTATAAATTCTAATTCAATTTATGTAAATTCGGGCTCTTTGAACGAAAATAACGAATAAATCACCTTTATGAAGCATATAAAAACCATTTGTTTAAGTCTAATTTTAACTGGAACAATATCTTTAGTTGCTCAAGAAGAAAGCATTGCCAAAGAAGCCCCCATTGAATCTAATTCCAATTTAAAAAAGTTTATCACACTAGCTGATATTTGGAAAGATCATACTTTTCGATCAAAAGGGGTATACGGCTTACGTTCGATGAATGATGGGCTTAACTATACCGTAATTGAAAGGGGAAAGGATGGGAAATCATTGGTGCAATACAAGTACTCCAACGGAAAAAAAGTGAAAACCTTGATTGCTGCAGATGATATAAATTTTGAGGGTAAAAAATTGAGCATTGATGCTTATGAATTTTCTGCTGATGAGAAAAAAGTCTTGATTGCCGATGAATTGGAAAGCATTTATCGTCGTTCTACCAAAGCACAATATTATATTCTAGATCTAAAAACTAAAAAGATTCAAAAGCTAAGTGAGGGAGAAAAACAAATGTATGCTGATTTTTCGCCCAATGGAAATAAAGTGGCCTTTGTAAAAAGCAACAATCTTTATTTAAAAGACCTAGAAAGTGGAAAAGAAACTCAAATTACAAGCGACGGGGAATACAACAAAATAATTAATGGTGCCTCCGATTGGGTATATGAAGAAGAATTGAGCTTATCTCAGGCTTTTCAATGGTCAGTAGATGGAAAGAAATTGGCCTTTTATCGTTTTGATGAATCTGCGGTAAAGCAATGGAACATGAAAATGTATGACGGCCTCTACCCCACTGATTATCGTTTTAAATACCCCAAAGCTGGAGAAGAAAATGCCATGGTTAGCATAAAGATTTTTCACTTAGAAAATAGTAAAACCATTGATGTGAAATTAAATCAAGCTTATGAGTATTTGCCTTCTATTCAATGGACCGAAGATGCAAACCAATTGGCTGTTATGAGTACGAATCGCCATCAGAACGATTTACAAATCAATTTGGTAAATGCAACTGATGGAAGTAGCAAAGTAATTCATAATGAAACAAGTGAAACCTACATTGAAATGCCTTTCGATGTTTACTTCACCAAAGACAAAAAGCATTTCTTGATTCAAAGTGAAAAAAGTGGTTTTCGTCACCTCTATTTATATCAGATGGACGGTTCTTTGAAAAGACAACTGACTGCAGGCAATTGGCCTGTAACAGATTTGTATGGTGTGGATGATCAAAGTGGCTTTGTTTACTATCAAGCTGCGGAAAAGTCTCCTTTAGATCGAAACATATACCGCATTGATTTAGAAGGTAAAAACAAAAAACGGTTAAGTTCGAAAGATGGGACAAACCGAGCCTCATTTAGCAAGAGTTTTGCGTATTTCATAAATACCCATAGCACTGCAGATATCCCCAATTACATTACCTTAAATGATGCAAGTGGAAAGGAAATAAGGGTTCTTGAAAGCAATCAAGCTTTAAAAGACAAGATGAAAGACTACACCCTAAGCAAGAAAGAATTTTTTACGTTTAAAACCTCAGAGGGAGTTGAATTAAATGGTTGGATGATCAAACCTGTGAGTTTTAATCCTAAGCAGAAATATCCAGCATTTTTAACCATTTATGGTGGACCTGGTTCGCAAACAGTAACCAATGCTTGGGGTGGAAGTAATTACCTATGGCATCAAATGTTGGCACAACAAGGTTACATCGTCGTTTCGGTAGACAACAGAGGAACAGGTGCTAGAGGAGTTGACTTTAAGAAAATTACCTACAAGCAATTGGGAAAATACGAAACCATGGACCAAATTGAAACGGCTAAATACCTAGCTTCTCAGCCATTTATTGATGGAAATCGAATTGGTGTTCAAGGATGGAGTTATGGGGGCTATATGTCGAGTTTGTGTTTACTAAAAGGAGCAGATCATTTTAAAGCAGCCATTGCGGTAGCACCAGTAACGAATTGGCGCTATTACGATAGCATTTATACTGAACGTTACATGCAAACCCCACAAGAAAACGGCGATGGCTATGATGACAACTCGCCTATAAACCACGTTGATAAATTAAAAGGAAAATATTTATTGGTCCACGGCATGGCCGATGACAATGTACATTTACAAAATACCACTGAAATGATTTCTGCTTTGGTAGCAGCAGACAAACAGTTTGATTTGTTTATGTATCCTAATAAAAACCACGGCATTTATGGTGGAAATACACGCTACCATTTGTACAAAAAAATGACTGATTTCTTAAATCAAAACCTATAAATAGAGCAATTAATCAAGACTTCAATTTTTATTATTTTAGTCACTTCTTAAACTTATCTTAACCCTTAAAATAAACTTATGCAAGAGCGATCAGAATTATGGGGCCACCCCAAAGGACTATACATTTTATTTTTCACAGAACTTTGGGAACGTTTTAGTTATTACGGAATGCGAGCCATTCTTGTACTCTTTCTCATTTCTACTGTAAATAGTGACAATCCTGGTTTTGGATGGACTGAAGGTGATGCTTTAAAGCTTTATGGTTGGTATACGGCTCTAGTTTATATTATGTCTATTGCAGGTGGTTTAGTTGCTGATAAATTTTGGGGACAAAAAAGAACCGTATTAATTGGTGGTATTTTACTTTGCTTAGGTCATGGTATACTTGCGGTAGAAGCCTTATGGGCATTTTATACTGGTTTGGCACTTATTGTTTTAGGGGTTGGCGGTTTAAAACCTAACATTTCTACTATGGTAGGTGGACTTTATCCACAAGGAGATGATCGCAGAGACAAAGGATTTACCATTTTTTACATAGGTATTAATCTAGGAGCTTTCTTTTCTGCATTGGTAGTTGGCTACGTTGGTGAAGAAATGGGATGGCATTATGGTTTTGGCTTAGCAGGTATTGGAATGATTGTAGGCCAAATTGTATACATGTGGGGCCAAAAATATTTAAAAGGAGTTGGAGAGTCTACTCAAGACTTAACACCTGCTGAAAAGGAAGCCAAAAAGCGTCCTCTTACCCAAGTAGAAAAAGACCGTGTAAAAGTAATGTTGATTTCATTTCTACTTATCATCGTGTTTTGGGGAGCCTTTGAGCAAGCAGGTGGTTTAATGAATATTTATACCGCTCAAAAAACAGATTTATCACTTGGCTTTACATTACCCTTGTTAGATATTGATGCGATTCCTGCCTCTTGGTTCCAATCAGTAAATGCATTCTTTATTATAACCTTAGGTGTGCCAATTGCTTCATTTTGGGTTTGGTGGAAAAGAAAAGGAAAAGAAACTTCCTCATTATTTAAAATGGCTATAGGCGTTCTAATTATGGGTTGGGGCTTTTTATTTATGACAGGAGCGGCATTAGAATACGAAGCAAATGGTTCTTCTGCTATGTATTGGTTGGTCTTAGCTTATTTATTTCACACCGTTGGTGAGCTTTGTGCTTCCCCAGTAGCACTATCTTTTATTACCAAATTAGCACCACTTAAGTATGCTTCATTAATGATGGGCGTTTACTTTGCTGCTACAGGTGTTGGAAATAAAGTGGCTGGCTTGCTAGGTGAATGGTCAGCTTCAGCAGGAGAATTACAAATCTTTACTGGCATTGCTATTTTCTGTACGATCATTGCAGCCTTGGTGATTGCCTTATTAAAACCATTAAAGCGTTTAACGCATGGTGCAGAAGAGTTAAAAGCAGACTCGCACCATGAAGAACAAGAAGGATTTGAAATAGCTGATAAAGCAGAAGCTTAAATAAAACACAGACATCATGGACATTGGATTTTGGATTATGGTGGTAGCCTGGGCCTTTGTGCTCGTTTGGGTACCGTTTATTATCATGAGTAACAAAAAGGTTCATCCCAAGGCCTTGTTCATCTTGTTTTTTGCCGAAATGTGGGAACGTTTTTCCTATTACGGCATGCGTGCCCTGCTTACCTTGTATATGGTGCAAGAATTGTTTCGAGAACTAAGTCAAGCCGAAGCTGATGAAAAAGCACTTGGCATTTATGGCTCCTACACGGCTATGGTTTACCTCTTCCCTGTGGTTGGGGGGATTTTAGCCGATAAGGTTTTAGGTTTTCGCAAAGCCATCATATTTGGTGGAGCTTTGATGATGGCCGGTCATTTTGCTCTTGCTTTAGAAGGTATGTTCTTTGGCGGAAATATGCAATTGTTTTTCCTTTCGCTTGCCTTTATCATGGTTGGAAATGGCTTTTTTAAACCAAACGTTTCTAGTTTTTTAGGCAACTTTTACGGCTTAAACGATAGTAGAAAAGATGGTGCCTTTACCATTTTCTATATGGGTGTAAATATTGGAGCCTTGCTTTCCATTACAACCTGTGGTTATGTGGGTGAGCAAATTAGCTGGCATTATGGTTTTGGACTTGCAGGCATCGGCATGGCACTCGGCTTGCTTGTTTTTTGGTTCTTTGGTCCATCTAGTTTTGGAAAAAAAGGCATAAACCCAACAGAAGTAGAGAATTTCCCTGAAATTAATGAAGAAGAAGATTTAGCGCGTTTAAAAGGACCTAAATCCTTAACAGAGCAAGCACAAGCAGAAGAAGCAAGCAATTTTAAATTGCACATGACACCGAAATTGAAGCGTAAGCAAATGCTAACTTTCATTGGAACCTTAGTCTTCATACCCATTTCTGCGCAATTCTTAAATCTAAGTGATATTGTTACTTGGATTCTTATTGCCTTAAGCATTGGCTTGTTAGGTGCACTGCTATTCATGGGGCGTCAACAAGAAGAAAAAAAATCGGAACAGCGCCTATGGGTGGTGGTTGTTCTCTTTGTTTTTCATGCCGTTTTTTGGGCTTTGTTTGAACAAGCTGGTGGCTCGATTACCCTTTTCACTGCTCGAAACATAGATCGAGTTGTCATGGGATCAGAAATTCCAGCTTCCATTTTCCAATTTTTCAATGCCTTTTTTATCATGACTTTGGCTCCTCTCTTTTCTTGGCTTTGGGTTAAGTTACGTCAGTCTGATAAAGAACCCTCTACCCCACTAAAATTTGTATTGGGTTTAAGTTTACTAGCCTTAGGATTTGTCTTCATTGTCCTAGGTTCTCAGTTTGCAACAGATGGATTAGTGCCCATTCTATTTTTAGTTTTCATGTATTTCTTCCATACATCAGGCGAGCTTTGTTTATCACCAGTTGGATTATCTATGATCACCAAACTATCACCAAAAAAAGCAGTAGGTTATGTTATGGGGGTTTGGTTTTTATCCATTGCCTTAGCCAATAAAATGGCGGGACTAATTGGTGAGTTAACGGCTGGTGAAGGGTTAGGAGAAAACGCTAGCCGATTAGATACTTTGGCGGTTTATTCCCATACCTATTTAGTTTGGGGAGTTGGCGTAGTTGGCGGTGCTGCTTTAGTACTATTGTTCTTAGTCCCCACCCTAAGAAAATGGATGCATGGCATTCACTAAAAGCCATTTATTTTCCTAAAATCAGAAAAACATATGTAAACAAAAAAAGGAGCTTTAAGCTCCTTTTTTTGTTTACA
>CAJXFJ010000061.1 GCA_913052515.1 uncultured Flavobacteriales bacterium
ACTTTTAATTCCTACTTATAAAAGACTTTAAAAAACTAAGAAGATGAGTACAGACTCAAAGGCATATTTAGATATGGAATTACTTCGTTTTTCAACCGCTGGTAGTGTTGATGACGGAAAAAGTACTTTAATTGGAAGATTGCTTTACGATAGCAAATCAATCTTTGAAGACCAATACGAAGCCATTGAACAAACCAGCAAGAAAAAAGGTGAAGAGCAGGTAAACTTAGCCTTACTAACGGATGGGTTAAGATCCGAGCGTGAGCAAGGAATTACAATTGATGTTGCTTATCGTTACTTTGCAACGCCTAAGCGAAAGTTCATTATAGCTGATACTCCAGGTCATATTCAGTATACCAGAAATATGGTTACAGGAGCATCTACTTCCAATTTGTCTATCATACTAATTGATGCTCGTAAAGGAATTATTGAGCAAACTCATAGACATACCTTTATCGCATCTCTACTAGGAATTCCTCATGTTGTTTTCTGTATCAACAAAATGGATTTGGTAGATTATGATGAAGCTACTTTCGAAAGAATAAAAAAAGAAACCGAAGCATTTGCATCAAAACTAGATGTAAAAGACATACACTTTATTCCAATTAGTGCCTTAAAAGGAGACAATGTTGTAAACAAGTCTGAAAATATGCCTTGGTACAATGGAGGAACTCTTTTGTATTTACTAGAAAACATTCATATTGGTAGTGATCACAATCACATTGATTGCCGTTTTCCAGTACAATATGTGGTGCGTCCTCAAACTGAGGAGTTTCATGATTACAGAGGCTATGCAGGTAGAATAGCAGGAGGGGTTTTTAAACCAGGCGACCAAGTAGTTGCTTTACCTTCAGGTTTTAGTTCTAAGATTAAAAGCATAGTCACTTTTGATGGTGAAGTAGATGAAGCTTTTGCCCCAATGTCTGTAACACTTACCTTAGAGGATGAAATAGACATCAGTAGAGGCGATATGATTGTTAGAGAGAACAATCAACCGATTGTTTCCCAAGATGTGGAAGTAATGATTTGCTGGTTAAATGAAAAGCCACTTCAACTAAGAGGAAAATACGCTTTAAAACACACTTCAAATGATGCTAGATGTGTAGTAAAAGATATCAAGTACAAACTTGACATCAATACACTTCATCGAAATGAAGAGGATAAGAGTATTGAAATGAATGATATTGCTAGAGTAAGTCTGAGAACCACTAAGCCTTTGTTTTTTGATGCTTATAGAAGAAATAGAATAACTGGTAGCTTGATTTTAATTGATGAGGCGACCAATGAAACAGTAGGTGCAGGAATGATAATTAACTAAAGCTATTTAAGCGCTTTAGTTAATTTTTTAATAATCAGTTTCGCATCGTAAACTTTCATTTCATCTAGTTGAAAAACTTTATAGGCTAGCCCATTTTCAACATCTATAATGTAGTATTCAAAAACAATGAGCTCACCTTCGTTTGGTTGACCTTCTAAGTGCTTATTATCATACACATTGCAGTCTAGGATATATTTATATCCCGCATTAATCAATGGTTTATACCTTGATTTAGTAGTAATTGCATATTGAAATGGGTATTGCATCGTAGCAATAGTCAATTCTTTATTAAATTCTTTAATTACGCGATTGTGGTTTTCTCTACGCAATTGAATGTACTTCTCTTGTTTATTGTTCTTTTCAGAACTTTTAATCTCAACTGGTTCATATTTAAAGAAGATGATTTTTTGATTCGCTATGTCTTCAGGAATTCCGTCCATCACTTGGATTTCTTGTGCCCATAAAACACTTGACACTAAAATCAACGGAAACACGAGTAGCCTTAAAATCATTGCTCTAATTTAGGGTTTAATTTCAAAATTATGAATGACTAAAATCTTGTAAAATTTTACGATATGCATTAAACAGTTTTGACTTTGAAACGAATCCGACATATTTCCCTTGATCTATTACTGGCAAATTCCAAGCACCTGATTCATTAAATTTTTTCATTACCAAATCCATGGAATCACTAGAAGAAACTTGCTCTTCAAAATCACTCATTACATCTTTTACTTTAACCTCATCGTATAAATTAGGTTCAAACATGATTTGACGAATATCATCCAACATTACGATTCCTTCTAGTTCAGCATCTTCATTAATCACAGGAAAAATATTTCGTCTTGAACGGGAGACTATCTCAACCAATTGGCCAAGTGTATCTTCCGGATATACGATCGCAAAGTCTTTCTCAATTTCATTTCTTAAGCGCATAAGAGTTAATACCGCTTGATCTTTATCGTGGGTGATTAATTCTCCTCTTTTAGCCAATTGCATGGTATACAAAGAATGTGGAGTGTAGTATTTGGAAGTAAGAAAAGCGATTGCAGCTGTGATCATCAAGGGAATTACCAATTCATAACCTCCAGTAATTTCTGCAATTAAGAAGAGAGCAGTTAATGGCGCGTGTAAAATACCAGCTATCACTCCACCCATACCTACAAGTGTAAAATTTCGTTCTGACAGCCCGAAGATGTTAAGAATATTTATTGCTTTAGCAAATACAAAACCGATAACCGAGCCGATGAAAAGTGAAGGTGCAAAAATTCCACCTATTCCTCCTGCTCCAAGTGTTACTGTTGTAGCAATAGCTTTCACAAAAACAATGGCTAGCATAAAAATGACAAGTAGCAATAAATTCTCCTTATACTCATAGAAAAAACTACCCTCTAACAATGCCCACTCATTGCCCGCAAGTAAATGATTGATTGTGGCGAAGCCTTCACCATAAAGCGGAGGAAAAATAAAAACCAAAAGTCCAAGAATTACAGACCCGATTAAAACTCTTAAGAACCGTCCTTTAATTCGCTCAAATTGATTTTCAATAAACCAATAAATCTTACTAAAGTAAACTGATATTAACCCTGTTATCGCTCCAAGCAAAATATAAAAAGGCAAATCTCCTAGTGTAAACTTTTCAACCACATCAATATTAAATAATAGCTCATCGCCCAGCATAAATGCCGAAGTAATTGCGGCAGAAACAGAAGCCATCAAAAGCGGAATTAATGAAGTTGCAGTCAAGTCGAGCATAATTACTTCCAAAGCAAATACAATTGCCGCAATGGGGGCATTAAAAATTCCGGACATGGCCCCAGCAGCTCCACAACCTAGCATTAATGTGGTCGACTTGTAATTCATTCTTCCCAATCGTGCATAGTTTGAACCTATAGCACTACTGGCTCCTACAGTTGGCCCCTCCAGTCCGACAGAACCACCAAATCCTACTGTAATCATACTTGTCAGTAAAGAAGCGAATGTAGATGAACGGGGCATTTTTGAACTCTTTTTAGAAATCGCAAAAAGAGTTGACGGTATTCCATGCCCCACTTTTCTTTTGAGACCATATTTTACAATGAGCACCGTTATTAATATTCCAATACCTGGGTAGATGAAATAAAGAATATTCTCATAGGCTAATACAATCTCAGATTTTAATAACTCTTGAATAAAGTGAACTGAATTCTTCAAAAAAACAGCCGCCATTCCCGAGGTAAAACCCACTAAAATACTGACCAACAAAACAAATTGACGATCCGTTAGATGCTTGTATCGCCAAACCATAAAACGACGAATAGCCAAGTCGCCATTAGCAGGTAAATTTCCTAGAATTGAAAAGAGCGAGCGTATGGCTTTTTTTAGCTTTCTATTCATCCTAACTCAAGATAATTCTACCTAGTTCGTTTGCCAATGCCTTTTTTGCATCTTCTAATCTTAAAATATCTTGAAGCGTACTTTCGTAATTATCCACTGTTCCTTTAAGGCTTTCTTGCTTTTCTTTAATCATATGCAAAACCTTATTTAATCGCCAAGAACAAACCCCCTTATGCACTTTCTTCTCAAGCATTTGCTCTTCTAAAACTGTCAAAATATTATGTCGTTCTTCCCAATTTACACTTAAGGAATACTTTTCCATTAAACATGCAATGGCAAAACTGCTTATGGCTTTATCGGTATGTGAGACTAAATCATTCTCTGTTAAAGGGGTATTCTTTTCAACACCTTCTTTAAACATTTTATAAATCCGACCTAGCAAAGCGTCCTTAAAATCTACCTGATCTTCTTCCAATTCAAAAAACAAATACTCTGCAACAGTCAACTCCAAGGGTGCATCCTCATCTTCAGCATGCTTGATTTGAATAGGTTCGTTCCCAAACTTGACTAAAGTTCTAATAATGTCCTTTTCTTGAAAAGATAAAGCATCTTCCCCTTTTTCTTCCTTCGCCTCTGCGAAAGGAATATCATCAATTGATGGTGGAGGCCGTTCTTCTCTATTTTGACTTCGCTCTGCTTCTTTTCGTTGCTTATTTACATTTTCTCGTCTCAGTTTATTCAATTCGCTCATCAAGGCAGCTTCGCCAATTTCCATTAAGCTACTGCATTCTTGAATATACACTGAACGCGCTATGGGGTCAGGAATTAGCGCAATACTGCCAACGATGTTTTTGATTAAATCAGCCCTTTTTATCGGATCTGTTCCTACTTCTTCAAGTAACAAACTTGTCTTGAATCGGATAAAGTCTTTTGACTCCTTTTCCAGAAATCCTAGTAATTCTTCCTGACTTTTATTCATGGCAAATGAGTCAGGATCTTCCCCTTCTTCAAAAGCAAGCACCTTTACATTCATTCCTTCAGACAAAATCATGTCAATTCCGCGAAATGCTGCTTTTATCCCTGCTTTATCACCATCAAATAGAATGGTAATGTTTGAAGTATATCTTTTAATTAATCGAATTTGATCTTCCGTTAAGGAAGTCCCTGAAGAAGAGACTACATTCTCAACCCCATTCTGATGTAAGGAAATTACGTCTGTATAGCCTTCTACCAGGTAGCAATTATCTTTTTCTACAATCTTACGCTTGGCTAGGTTCAATCCATAAAGCACCTTACTTTTATGGTAAATGTCAGATTCAGGAGAATTAAGATATTTGGCTACTTTCTTATCCGCAGAAAGTGTTCGCCCTCCAAAGGCAATGGGTCGTCCTGAAATGTTATGAATGGGAAAAATAACCCGCCCTTTAAATCGATCGAAAGTCTTTTTACCTTCCTCTTTTACGATGGTTAAACCAGCTTTTTCAAGATATTCTAATTTATATCCTTTCTCTAAAGCTGCTTTTGTAAAAGCGTCCCAAATATCTGGACTATAACCCAACGCAAACTTTTCAATGGTTGAATCTCTAAAACCTCTCTCTTTAAAATAACTTAAGCCTATTGCTCTCCCTTCTTCGCTTTCATGCAATTGATTCTTAAAAAAATCTGCTGCAAATTGGCTTATTAAAAAGAGACTTTCCTTTTCATTAGCCGCTTGAATTTGCTCTGCACTTTGCTCCTCTTCTTCAATTTCAATATTGTATTTATTGGCTAAATACTTTAAAGCTTCAGGGTAAGTGTAGTGCTCATGATTCATGATAAAATTAACAGCGCTACCAGCTTCTCCACAACCAAAGCACTTGTATATCCCCTTGGTAGGCGACACCGTAAAAGAAGGCGTTTTTTCATTATGAAAAGGACAAAGGCCCAAAAGATTGGCACCACGTTTCTTAAGATTCACAAAATCACCAACAACCTCCTCTACTCGAGCAGCTTCAATAATGTCATCAACTGTTTCCTTAGGAATCATGTTTAGTAATCGTGTATATCAGCAGGTTTAACCCTATTCTATTTCAGCCCCAATTTAAGAGAATCTTCCGAGCTTAACTTTTCGTTCAAATCAATTTCCGTAACCAGACTACCGTCATCATTCCAGACTTTCCAAATGCCTACCTGTAGATCTTGCTCATACTGGCCTTCAAGCTTCTTACGTCCATTTTCATAATAAACAATGGAGTATCCATCGCGCACACCATTCTTGTATCTACCTTCACTCCACTTCATTCCATTTTCATAGTAGTATGTCCAGACTCCATGCCTCAGTCCATCACGACGCTCTCCTTCCACTTTCTTTAAACCATTTGCATAATATTCCACAACGTCCTCTTGAGCTGGTGGAGCATCCTTTTGCTCTTGTTTAACCGCTGTTTGACAAGCAAAAACTAAAAAACTAAAACAAAAAATTACAATCCATTTCATCATCTTACTTTTTTCTTGAAGTAGTATATAAAACTAAATCTCGAAGCGAATTTCTCGCTTCATTTACTGGAAATTCTGCTAACAAATCTAAGGCCTTCTTTTGGTATTCATTCATGCGCTCAGTAGCATAGTCTATCCCACCCGATTGAATGACAAAATTGATTACCTCCCTGACCTTCTTATCGTCGTTGTTATTGTTTTTTACCGTTTTTATAATTCTTCTTTTATCAGATTTACTCGCTTTTGAAAGCGCATAAATCAAGGGCAAAGTCATCTTTTTCTCTTTAATATCTATCCCCGATGGTTTCCCAATGTCTTCTCCACTTCCGTAATCAAACAAATCATCTTTGATTTGAAAGCAAATCCCAACTGCTTCACCAAATTGTCTCATTTTTTCAACTACCTCCTCACTTTGCTTTGCCGATTGCGCTCCAGTAGCACAACAAGAAGCAATTAATGTGGCTGTTTTCTTGGTAATAATGTCAAAATAGACCTCTTCTGTAATATCCAATTTACGGGCCTTTTCAATCTGTAATAACTCTCCTTCGCTCATCAGTTTTACTGAAGTACTGACAATACGGAGCAGTTCAAATTCATTCTTTTCTACAGATAGAAGCAAGCCACGCGACAATAAATAATCACCTACTAAAACAGCAATTTTGTTTTTCCACAAGGCATTGATGCTAAAAAAGCCTCTGCGCTTGTAGGCTTCATCTACCACATCATCATGAACTAAAGTAGCCGTATGAAGCAATTCAATTAAAGAAGCGGCCGTATACGTTGAATCATTTGAATTACCAAACAGCTTGGCTGATAAAAACACGAACATGGGGCGCATTTGCTTACCCTTTCTTTTCACAATGTAATGCGTGATTTTATCTAAAAGGGGCACACTACTTTTCATGCTGTTTCGAAAGTGTTTTTCGAAATCTTGCATTTCGTTTTTTATCGGAGCTTTTATTTGATCTAGCGAAATTTTCATGCGGCTAACAAATGTACCTTAATCAACCGTAATTGCTCCATTTTTGTTGGCTAATTGACCGCAAGCTGCATCAATATCTTTTCCACGGCTTCTCCTTACATTAACCACAAGGTTTCTTCGCTCTAAAAAGGCCGCAAAAGCATCTACTTTTTGTGCATCAGCTTGTTGGAATTCACCATCATCAATGGGGTTGTATTCAATAATATTGATTTTGCAAGGTACGTTCTTACAAAATTCAGCGAGTTCAGCAGCATCTTCTAATTCATCATTAAAATCTCTAAAAATGATGTATTCAAAAGTAACTCGACTTCCTGTTTTCTCATAAAAATATTGCAAAGCTTCCGCTAAAATCTCCAAATTGTTTTGCTCATTGATGGGCATGATTTTACTACGCTTTTCATCATTTGCAGCATGTAATGATAAAGCGAGATTAAACTTCACTTCATCATCTCCCAATCGCTTTATCAGCTTGGCAATACCTGCAGTAGAAACGGTGATTCTTTTGGGCGACATACCCAAACCATCTTCTGCAGTAATGCGATCAATGGATTTTAGCATTTGCGAATAATTGAGCAAAGGCTCGCCCATGCCCATATAAACTATGTTTGAAAGTGGACGTTGGTAATACTTTTCAGCCTGTTCTTTTATTATGGCAACCTGGTCATAAATCTCATCGAATTGAATATTACGCATCAATTTTAACTTTCCTGTTGCACAAAACTTACAAGTTAAGCTACAACCCACTTGCGAAGAAATACAAGCCGTCATTCTTTTGGTCGTTGG
>CAJXFJ010000062.1 GCA_913052515.1 uncultured Flavobacteriales bacterium
GTTGTATCTTGCCAAAAGAGTGCATTTACTCCTAAGCTCTTTAAAACAAAGGAAGAAGTAGCCACCGCATAGCTTATCTTTTGACCTTTGGTGAGGATGTGTTCTTCTCCACTTTTTTTGCTTTTTACGGCCACTTTCCCGCTTTTAACCCCTACAGTTAAGGTATCTGAACCTTCCGCAGCATCTACAAAAAAGCTTGTTCCTAAAACACTAACATCAAGTGCTTGTGCATCAATAATAAATGGTTTTTCGGGCGCTCTTTCAACTTCAAAAAAGGCTTCTCCATTTAACTTTACGCTTCTTACTTTCTCATCAAATTGCTCAGGATATTCAAGTATAGAACCTTTGTTGAGGTGAATGATGGAATTGTCTGCCAATTTAATTTCTTCTACTTGTAAATGCGCTTGAAGCTGCATTCGTTCCTCATCTTGCTGTAAAATTTGATAGAGGGCGTAGCTAAATGCAAATAGAGCTAAAATAGCAGCAGCCTTGCTCATCCAAGATTGAATAGGGATAATCTTTCCCTTTTGTTCTGGAGCTTTTGAATTACCTTCTTCAGTGAAATTTAATTTGGCTGAAACTTTTTGCCAAGCCGCCTCTGCATTGGGTTGAGCTGCACTTTCCCAAATCTGTTGATTGGCTTCAAAAACAGCGCGGTTTTTAGGGTTTTCTGCTAACCACTGACCCAACTCTTTTTGTTCATCAATGCTTAGAGAACCCTCCAATTGCTTGGCCATTAAAGCTTCAATATGTTCTGGTATTTCTTGCATTTGCTATTTGTATGACAACTGATTATTCATCTACCCCTATTCCTTATAAAAATTTATTGAATTCATTCCATAAAAAAAGCACAAACAGATTTAAGTGTTTTAAATGTTGTCTTAAATACTTAAGTGCTAGACCCATTTGGTTTTCTACTGTTTTAATGGAAATGTTCAACTTTTCAGCAATTTCTGAATACTTTAAACCCTCTTCGCGACTTAATTTAAAAATGGCTTTTCGTTTTTCAGGAAGCGCTTCTAATTTCTCATAAATTTCTCGATGTAATTCATTGGCTTCTATGCTACTTTCAGTGCTTTCTGTTTCTGCTTGATGAATTTGAAATTGTTGATGTTCGGCCTTTACTTTTTCGTGTTTCAACGCATTTAAACAAGCGTTTTTTACGGCTTGAAACAAATAGGCTTTTAAAGAACTTTCAATGTTAATTGAAGCCTTTTTCTCCCACAGTTTTACAAAGGTTTCTTGCACCAAATCTTCTGCATGCGACATATCTTTTAAATAGGTGCAGGCAAAACGGCATAGACTTCCATAGTACTGATGAAACAATTTTTCAAAGACCTTTTTGTCGCCTTGCTTAATTTGGTGAAAGGAAAGGTCTTCCATGGAAATTAACGCGCTATTTTTTTCATTTTAGCGAGAAGGTCTTCTTTTAAAGCGGGACTTGTTGCTAAGATTTCTTTGCCGTGTAACCAATTGTTATTACCCGAAAAATCAAATACTTCGCCACCTGCTTCTTGCACAATTAATGCTCCAGCAGCCACATCCCAAGGGTGGAGACTGTACTCAAAAAAAGCATCAAATCGTCCACAGGCCATGTATACCAAATCAACAGCTGCAGAACCCATTCTTCTTACTCCACGACTGTTTTGTGCCAAGTCTTTTAAAATTTCAAAGTAAGCATCAATGCGATCGTAATCGTAGTATGGAAAACCAGTAGCTAAAAGCGAATCTGCCAATTTTTGATTGCTGCTGATTTTTATCTTCTCTTGATTTAAAAATGCGCCACCATCTTTCCAAGCATAAAAACATTCGTCTTGGTTGATTTCATAGACAACACCTAAAACCACCTCGCCATTTTTTTCCAAACCAACACTCACAGAATATACCGGTAAACCATGTAAAAAATTGGTTGTTCCATCTAGTGGATCAATAATCCAATTGTAGGTTTCCCCTTTTTTATCGGAAGTGCCTTCTTCCGCAATAAATCCCGCTTCTTCAAGCAAGTTGATCAAGCCTTTAACTAAGGCTATTTCAGCATTCTTGTCGACATAACTTACCAAGGAATTCAAGGATTTGGTTTCAATGTCTTGTTGCTTGACTTTACTTTCTTCAATTTTAATATTCATGCCCACTTGGCGGCATAATTCAACAACATCAAGGCAAAGCGACTTTAAATCCATTAGCGTATTTTTTAGGCTTTTTGAGGAATGAATTTATTCTTGTTTTTACTGAAATAAGCAATGCCGAGCAGTCCAAAAACGACCATCAGTACGGCGATTAATTCAGCCTGCGTAGCTTCTATTCCTAAAAAGTGATAATCAGGATTGATTCTAATTTTTTCGATGATAAATCGTTCTACTCCGTTTAGAGCTAAATACAAGCTGAATATAAAACCAGGGATTTGAATTTTTTTTCGCAAAGACCAAAGAATTCCAAAGATGATAAAAGCCATGATGGTTTCGTAAAAAGGAGTAGGCCATGCATTTCCTTCGTAAATCAAGCTCATGCCGTTTTCAATATGCTCAACCGGACGACCAGCCGCTCCTAAATCTTTGTTTAACACATTTCCTTCGTAATCAAAAGCCCACATCCAATCGGGTGCCCAGCTAAGCCAATCTGGTTTTGGGTTTGGATTGGGCATGCCCCAGTCGCCATCTCCGGAAAGCTGACATCCAACTCGCCCAACGCCATAAGCGGCCATCAAACCTGGTGCACAAGCATCGGCAACGTGTATCCATGTCAAGCCATTTTTTACCGCATAATACAAAACGGCACCACCGCCTACAATTAAGCCGCCATAAATGCTTAAGCCACTAAAGGAAACCAAGGCACCAATGGGATCTGCGGCAAACTCTTGAATGTTCTCTAAGTTGTGAAAAACTTTGGCTCCTAAAATTCCCGCAACGGCAGCAATCATGGTCATGTTGCCAACCATCTCATGCGGATGAAGCGTTTGCTCTACCAGTTTGGGTTCAGGAAGTCTTTCTTTTTCTTTCTCCCGGTACTTCTGATAACCAAATAGTGCAGCTCCAATTAAACCCACTAAGAAATTTCCTCTAGCCGAAAAAATAAATTCTTGCGGATTGGCCACTAAATCATCGTAATTGCCAAAAGCTTCACCGAGTTTGAAAAAGATAAGAAAGCCAATGAACGCATTTCCGAGAAGTTCTAATGTACTTGCTTTCTCACCAATTTTGACTTTTACCTTTCTTGCTGAAAGCCAACCGATTTCTTCTTTTCGTTTAAGCTCTTTGGTAAAAAAGTAAGCGGCAGTTAAAAAGGCCAAAGCCACTAAAAAACCAAAGGTGGGAAAGGGTAGGGGAATGTTGATACCTAAAAGGTCATGCAACATATCTGAAACGGTTGGATACATAGTTAAAAATTACAATTTCACAAAGGTAATAAAGATGATAAGGGCTAAAAGGAATATTTTGATGAATTGAATTTTACTGTTTAGGAATATAAAGAGTCATTTTTTCCATGTTAATTTCATCTAAATGGCCCATTTTGTTTTTTGCTTCATTAATCAGGTGAATATGCACAAGACGGTCATGATGGGTAAATACACCTTTGTGTTCTTTGGAAAAGAAGCCAACAAGGGTTACCGCTTCATTTTGCAGTAAAAAATCTTTTTGCCCTTGGTGAGCCTCTTGCGGATTACTCACTTTAGTTCCGGGGGCTAAATTTTGAATGTGATAAATGGCCGATTCGGCAAAACCTTCCAAATAAAAAGGAAAAGGTGTTTCAATATTAAATTTAGAGGAGTCAATAAATCGCTCAAGATCTGCTATAGTTTTGATGTAAGATTCAAGCTGAATGTTTTGCCATTCGTTTTCATAATCATAAACAAAAAAGGGTGCAGAAGCTTTTTGATTCAATTCAACAATTTGTGTGCTATCATCTGCCATTTTAGAAACATAGATGTCTCCTTTAAAGATGCTTATTTCTCCACGCAATCCTGCTAAGGGCCCTATGCCAAAAAGGCCCTCTGATTTTTTCAAGGTATCTAAATCAATACGACTACCGAGTTCACCTTTCCACATGACATTTTTCATGGCACTAACCACGTAAACCGGTGGTTTTGGTAGTTTTTGTTTAGGACTAGAGCAGCTAAATAAACCCAAGAAAAGGATATTTAATGTAAATAGGATTAATCTCATTTTTTCTGATTCATTTTGTATTCATCGTGTATACCTAATCCCTTTAAAATCAAAGGGCGATACTTTTCAATGCGTTTTATTCTGGTAGCTGATTGTTTGGCTTGCGAAAAATGAATGAGATAACCTCTTTGTCTTCCTGGAGTTAATGCTTCAAAGGCAACTCTAAAATCAGAATCCCGATCAAAAAGAGCTTTGAGCTCTTCCGGTTGTTCTTCTGTTTTCTTTTTAAAAACTACTTTCTTTCCTTGCTTTTCAAGTTCAATAGCTTCAAAAATGAGGGCTTTAATTTGATCTTTTTGAGCAAGCAACTCAGTCAAGTTTGTATAATTCAATTGTCGTGTTGCCTGTGAGTTTTCACCAGGAGAAACTAACAATTGATGTTCATTATTAAGCAAACTGCCCTTGAAAAATGAAATGGTAGCATGAGCCTTAAAAGCAGATACAATCAATACATTTTTTCCTTTGAAGGTATAGCAAGGCTGGGCCCATTTTAGCTCTTCTTTTAAGCCGCAACTCAATACAATTTCGCGCAAGTTTACCAAGAGCTCTTGCCATTGATGAACTTTACAGTCGGGTGTTTGATATAAATTACACCGACCACAGCCTTCTTCCAGAAATAAATCAACTTTTGGATTTCGCTCCATGTTTAAAATTTAGTCGCCTAAAGCTATAAATCAGCATCCATTTGGGCAACAAAATCTGCAAATACAGCTTTATGTTTGTCTAAATCCAACTGCGGTGAAACCGAAACACGCGCAATATAATCTTTGTCTGATTCTTTGGTGGTTCCTTGGGTAGAAGTTGCCGGGATCGTCCAATAGCAGCCTTTTAACTGACCATAGCTCACACAGTATTTACTTTCTGTTGGAATTTCACCAATCATTTTATTAATGAGCTTTAAGTTTAATGCTCGTTTATAGTTTTCACGTTCTTCATGGGTATTTCCTTTGGTTGGTAAATCCAGTGAAAAAACGGAAGGCGTAAAACCTGCTTGAGCTAATTCTTCAGAAACAAAATTGATTTTGGCTGTTGGTAATTCTTCATGTATAAAATTGACAAAGGACCTAGTATTTTCATAGGCTAGCTGAATCCGCTCTAACATAGATGGAATTTGTTCAGCAAGGATGGCCATTTGTAGGTCTGTTGCTTTGTTATCGCAAAGAGCCATGTGCAAACCTATCTTTTCCATAAGGTGAGCTGCTTTTTGATTTGCTGCGCAGTAGCCAGCCGTACATTTTCCGCCACTTGGAAATTTAGAACCACTTACGTACGAAATGGTTTGTACTTCGGCCAATATTCCCGTTTCGCTTAAGAATTGAACATTGGGGCAAAAAGTTTGGTCGAGGATAAAAACTGGAGGAATTGCATTTTCTCCAGAAGGGGTAATTCTAACTTTAGCAAGAGCCGTCTTTAGATTTTCTAAATTGGGTACTTCAACTCTAGGATTAGTAGGTATTTCAGCAATAATCAAAGGTACGGCATCTGCTTCAGCCACTTGATGTAGTACTTTTTCAATGCTTTGAACCATGTCGTTATCGCCATCAACCGGCAAATCTAAAATAGAAACACGGTCAACAACAGCTGCTACCCTGCGCGCTTGATCGTTAGTTCCGCCGTAACAATTTGGTGGTACAATGATTTTAATGTCCTTCTGCGGGTAATTTTCTTTGGCATAGTCAATTAAGCCCATCATTATGGCGTATTGCACAGAAAGTCCGCTTGAGCCGATGTGTGCGTCTGTAGATGAAGCAGTAATCTCTTTTATATTTTGCATTACCACTGCAAGGTTTTTTGCAGCATCGGTTTTTGTAGCAGTAATTGGCAAACCTGCAATTTCTTGTAAAAGCGTCATACAATCAGCTGGTGTCATGGCAATGGTTTCCCTTCTTCGCAAATGCTGAATAGCAGAAACATATTCTTGGTTTGAATCTCCATGAATACTTAATATGCTTCCTAGCTTATCGAAATCTTGAATGTAAAAGTCAACCGATGCGCTTTGTGACAGATTGGTTAATGTCGTTTCTGAACTGTAGAAAATAACACTGCCATCAAATTCAGGAATGTCATTTAAAGTATTCACTTGTACGCACTCAAAAGAGTAGTTGTAAATTGATTTTACTTTGTTAAGGTCAAAATGGCGTGGAAGTTCATTTGTGTATGCAATTAAAGTATTTCGTTTATCCATATCATTTTTTCGGAGTACAGCTAGAATAGGAGCCGTTCTAGAAGAAAAACTGATGACTTGCTGATGGTGTAAATCATTGAATTGAGCAATTGCCCATTCCAACACAGAAGATAGGGGATGGCCCAATCGAATATAATCATAAGCAGTAGGAAGTTGTTCCAATTGTGCTGCATCTGTAATTTGCTGATTAACCAACTTCTCTAATTCTTCAATAAACTCTGTTTTGGCTTGCTCTTCATGGTAAATATCCAATCGGTGAGTGGTTAAATTCAGCCAATTCGATGGACAGTTTTTAATCAGTTCTTTTAAGTAATTCAATATGTTTTCACGACTCATTGCTGTTCTTTTTTAGAAAGTGCAAAGGTATTGTAAATCTGAGGAGTGAATGGTGTTTTGAGGAGCTTGTATTCAAGGAATTTTATCCCTACATATGAATCACTTTCTCAATTAATAAAACGAGAAAAAGCATTAGGGTAATGAAAACAAAATAAAGGAGGTAATAGAAGATACCTAAACCTATTGTACTTGCTTTATTCTTGGCCTTAAACATAGAGATAAAGACATAAAACGCATAGCAAACTGCAAATAATGAAGATATAGCACTTAACAAATATTCAACATTGAAGATGCTACCTAAAGCGACAAAAAGGGCATAAATAATGGCTTGTTGACCTGTAATATAGGCATTGATAACAATGTGTTCCATAAAGTTGAACCCACTCTTGCGAAAGGCTATAAGAGTAGCAACTGCTTGCAGCGGGATTAACATTAAGCTTGTATAGGCAAAATGCTCGGCAAACCATGAAAGAAACTCATTGCTTACTTCGTCGTTTGACTCACCTGCATTTTTAAATCCAAGGATAAAATCATTGATATAAGTATGGCCACCAGAGTAATAGCTTACCAGATAATACAGAGTAGAAAGCATAAAAACATAAGAAATCGGCTTGAATAATGCTTTACGCTTTCCTTCTAAATAGGAAGTGATGTAGTACCCAGGTTTTTTAAAAAGCATCAAAAAGGTGAAAACTATCCCATGATTCAATTGAAAAACTTCATGAATTAAATCTTGAGTTAAATTTTTGGTTTTTAAGCGCTCCACCTTTACACTTTGCCCGCAGTAGGAACAAAAGTTATTTTCAACTGGATTTGAACAGTTTTTACAGTGCATGGGATAAAGATAGAAAGGATGATTTTATAGTCCTTCCGTTTTTTCAAAAATAAATCCCCTAAGTATCTTTAAGATACGAAGGGGAAAACAAACTACAGACAACCAATATTAGCGACTAACCACGCCTGTTGGAAGTGAGTTTAAATTTTGTGAAAAGTTGTAAGTTGTTGGTGCAAAAGATGCATTAGCATCAATCATGCTACTCAAGGGTTTAAGTAAGAATGGCATTGGAGAATTATCAGGAACTGGTTCAATTGAAATGACTGCCATTTTACCTCTTA
>CAJXFJ010000063.1 GCA_913052515.1 uncultured Flavobacteriales bacterium
AATTTCGGATCAAACTGGTCACAAATACCTTTTCCAACTAATCAGCATTTATGGGATATGGCGCATGTTGGGCCAGACAGCATATTTTTGGCTAGTGCTTCTGGTATTTATCGATTAAATTCAAATCCTCCACTTGTAAATATAAGCTCAACTAGTGCTGATGGTGTTGACAAAGGAATAAACGATGTGTTTGCCATTGATGACAATAACATTATCCGTTTTCAAAATGGCCAAGGAATAGGAACAAGATTAGCTTCTAATCCACTTTCTAACATGGCTATTAAATCAATTCTTGCTGTTTCTGACTCACTAATCTTTATTGCCGGTCAAGACCGAAAAATCTATTCTTCACAAGATGGTGGACAAACTTTTATACTTGAAACAACCCCTGTTAATCAATATTTCATTACAGATTTAAAGTATTTGAATGGCATTGTATGGGCAGTTGGTGTCTCAGGCACTATTCTAAGACGTCAACTTACTGTTGGTGAAAAAGAGCATATAAAAAGAGCAAATGAAGCTAGAATTTATCCAAACCCTGCTAAAGACTTTATATGGATTAAAAGCCAAAAAATCATTGATGAAGTGAGGATAATGAATATAAACGGACAGGTAATTTTAACTTCTAATCATCCAAAAGAAAAGTTTGATATTAGTCCATTAAAAACTGGTATTTATTTTATTCAGGTGGTATCTAGTGGATTAGTTTCTACCAAAAAGATTATTAAGCACTAATTCATTGCTCTTTTTTCTTCAACCACAAACTCAACCTAACTAATAAAATTAAAGCAGGAACCTCAACCAATGGTCCGATGACACCTGCAAAAGCCTCTCCTGAGTTTAAACCAAACACGGCAATGGCAACGGCTATGGCCAACTCAAAGTTGTTTCCCGAAGCGGTAAAAGCTACCGAAGCATTTTCTGGGTAAGCTGCTCCCAACTTTTTCCCTATAAAAAAGGAAACAAGAAACATGAGCAAAAAATAAATTAATAGTGGAATCGCAATTCGGACCACGTCGAATGGAATTTCTACAATCAGTTCTCCTTTTAAAGAAAACATCAGCACAATGGTAAACAATAAAGCCACTAGTGTTATGGGTGAAATTTTGGGTAAAAACACCGTTTTATACCACTCCTCCCCTTTCGCTTTTACTAGAATAAACCGGCTGAACATACCCAACACAAAAGGTATTCCCAAGTAAATGGCAACGCTTTCGGCAATGGTTGAAATGGGAATATCAACCACTGCGCCCTCTACCCCAAAAAGCGGTGGCAATTTGGTAATAAACAACCAAGCGTAAAAGGAATAACCAAAGACTTGAAAAATGGAATTTAAGGCCACCAATGCTGCTCCGTATTCGCTGCTGCCTTCAGCTAAATCATTCCACACCAAAACCATGGCAATGCAGCGAGCCAGACCAATTAAAATTAAACCCACCATATAGTGTGGATGATCTTGTAAAAACAATATTGCCAAGGCAAACATGAGTACCGGTCCAATTGTCCAATTGAGCACTAAAGAAAGGCTAAGCACTTTTACATTTTTAAACACTTTTGGCAATAGCGCATAATTCACTTTTGCAAGCGGAGGGTACATCATTAAAATTAGACCAATGGCTATGGGAATATTGGTTGAACCAGATTGAAAACGGTTCATAAACTCAGGCATTGACGGAATAAAATACCCTAAAGCCACGCCTAAAAGCATGGCAAGAAATATCCATAATGTAAGGTATTGATCTAAAAAACTAAGCTTTTTCATAAACCGTAATTTGCTGCATCACATATTTCATTTCTGAGGCAATTAAATCTGCGCAAGCTCGGTATGCTTCTGCTTCTTTTTCAGTGCCATCAAATTCTTTGGGATCTTGATATGTCAAGGAAATTCGCTGATCCGCATCCGGAATAAAGGGACAAGTTTCGTCGGCAGAAGAACAAGTCATTACCGCTGCATAGTTTGCCTTAGGGTTTCTTTCGTCTTGATATTCCTTTGAAAATAACTGAATCGGCAATTCGTTATCGGCGAAACTCACTCTTACAACTGCATTTTCTTCTCCTACCTTTTTGGTTTTAAACCCAATCTCTTCTAAGGTTCTAATGGCATTTTCATGAGCAGCAGTAACCTCCATTCCACCTGAATAGGTATTCAATGGAATATTGTAAAAGCTCGCCATTGTTTTGGCCATGACTTGCGATAATTGACTGCGACGTGAGTTGTGTGTGCAAATAAAGTTTAACTGCGGACGAATACCTGACTTCAACTTAGAATCAAGGTATTTGACCAATGAATCTAAAGTTTCTTTGCGCCCTTTATTAGGTTCCGCAGGTTTAATTTGCTGTAAGTACTTTTCAATTTTTAAATACATGATATTGAATCGATATGTTAACAACAACCACCTCCTGGAGTACAACAGCTAGAAGCTTCTGCTTGAGTAACTTCTTCTTTGGCCTCTGGTATTCCACATTTGTCTTTAGCTAAACAATCTGTTTGCATCGGACTTAAATAAAAGCGTTGGTTTTTGAATACTAAATTGTATTTCCCGATGGTTGGCCCTTGATATTCGACCTCTACCTCCAAGTCAGGAATGTTTAACACCTCTTCAGAAAGCGTGATTATTTTGGTCAACTTTTCTGGGTGGAGACGATGATCATAATCATTGGCTTCCCACAATTGAAAATTTACTTTTTGCTCTTTTCTAACGGTACCACCGCAGTCAATAAAGTGCTTGTTTACCAAACCTACTTCGGTTACGTGAAAATGACGAGGAACAAGCTCGCCGTTAGGTAACTCAAAAATGAGTTCTTCTACTTGATTTAGTTTTTCTTTTACTTCTGATAGTTTCATTTTGAAATGTTTAGTTTGTCTATTTTATTTTGCTTGCATCTCGACTCCGCTCGATGTCCAAGCAAAAGAAGCTTTTTAGTGTAAAAGTTAAAAGGGTCTTCCAACCATCATTTTATTTCAAAAAATGTGTCTCAACAACACTCCCTTGGATTTGCATAAGAATCAAAAAGCTCATGAAAAAGGCTTTTAGTTTCATCCCACTTAACAGCATCAATACAATAACACATGGAGTTTCCTTCAATGTCTCCTTTGATTAAACCAGCCGTTTTCAACTCTTTTAAATGCTGTGAAATGGTTGATTGTGCCAAGCCTAACTCCTCTACTAAATCTGAGTTGATGCATGTATTAAGTTTGATTAAATGCTGCAAAATGGCCAAGCGCGCAGGATGTGCTAAAAGCTTGGCCAAAGCCGCTAATTGATTTTGCTCTTCTGTAAATAGATTTGTTTTGGTTACTCCCATTGCAATATTTTTATATCGCAATATTACGATACTTATTTAAATCTGATTAAACTTGAATGGATATTATTCAAAAACGAGAAATAAATGTTCTAATTCTCTAAAAAAAGTGTACGGTCTTAGAAAAAATGCTATTTCACAGAGAGCCACAAAGTAGTCTCAAAGTTTCACTAAGGTCTTCCATACAAATTCAATTGTACCTGAGAACAAACCGTCTTATCTATTTAGTTAAAACATTTACACGGTATCTTCAAAAATTAGAAAAGAGTGTAATTAACCCATCTCAGAGTAACTCTGTTCAACTTCGTGATACTTTGTGGAATAACTCTCTCAAAATAGTCTACGGTTATAGAAACGCTTCCATTTCACAAAGCCACAAAGTAGCCAAAGAGTTTTACTAAGATTTAAAGCCACTAACACTTGACTTTATGCTTTCGGCTTAAAGCTTTTTCAAGACAAACCTTGCTGTATTTCTACTCTTTTGCTCCAATAAATTGCTCTTGCCATGCAGCAGTTCTTCAATAATGTCTTCGGTATAATGTCGAATAGTAAGCAATTCCACAGCTTTGTTGTAAGTTACTTTATACTCCTCTTGCAATGCTTTAATCAAGTTTTCAATTTTTGGACTTTCATCATCCACACAAACTGAGAAACTAATGGCCGAATTTTGCATCATGTTAATGCTGATTCCATGTTCAGCAAATAGCCTATAAATGTCACTCAAATTGCTTTCCGCAATAAAAGCAAACTCTTTAGAGGCAATGGAAATCAAAATTTGGTTGGGCTTATGAATGTAGGATGGCACCAAAGAATCGGAAGCCATATTGGCATCAATCAAAGTCCCTCGATTAGAAGGATTAACAAAGGATTTTACATACAATGGAATGTTGGCATTATGCAGCGGCTTTATGGTTTTAGGATGAATAACAGAGGCTCCAAAATAGGCCAATTCTACCGCCTCTCGATACGAGATATTATTCAGCTTAACCGTTTTCTCAAAATACTTTGGATCCGCATTAAGCATGCCTTCCACATCCTTCCAAATCACAACTTCTTTGGCCTTTAAAGCACTGGCAATTATAGCTGCTGAAAAGTCAGAGCCTTCTCTACCTAAAGTAGACGTAAAATTCTCTGAAGTGGCTCCTATAAATCCTTGAGTAATCATAATTTCACTTTGGTGCTTCTCAAAATAAGTCCCCATCACCTTTCCTATCAAAGTATTTGTTAAGTCCCAATCTACATTAGCCTTACGGTATTGGTTATCGGTTCGAATAATGTCTCTGGCATCCAGCCATTTGTTCTCAATTCCCTCTATTTCCAGATAGGCTGAAATAATTTTAGTAGAAAGCATTTCGCCCAAACCCACCATTTGATCGTACTCAAAATCATAGGTTCCAACTGGTTCATCTTCTATTTGCCATTCTACCTCAACAAAGGTGTTGTGTATTTCTTGATAAATTTTATGCTTCTGATCTGGAAATAGATTTTCCATAATTTGAAAATGAAACGCTTTAATTTGCTCCAATTCTTCAGCAGCATTACCTTCTTTTAAGTAAAATGCACGCAGCAATTTTTCAAAGGCATTGGTGGTTTTACCCATAGCAGAAACTACAATCGCAATTCTATCTTCGTGATAAGTTTTTATTATCTCGGCTACATTTTTTACCGCTTCAGCATCTTTTACCGATGCTCCTCCAAACTTAAATACCTTCATTCATTAAAATTTAGCTTGTAAATCTTCTCTTCTGAATTTACAATTGATCCACTCTTCGTCTAATTCTGCTCCTGCGCTTTTGTAAAATTGAATAGCAGGCTCATTCCAATCAAGCACTTGCCATTCCATTCTACCGCTGTTTCGCTTTTTTGCTTCTTGGGCTACGGCTAAAAAAAGCGCTTTGCCCGCACCAATTCCTCGATACTTTTCTGTTACTATCAAGTCTTCCAAATAAATGGAACGACCTTTCCATGTGCTATACTTTTCATAAAAAAGTGCAATTCCAATAACCTCTCCCTCCTTTTCAGCCACCAATAAATCATAAATGGCGTTTTCTCCAAAGCCATCTTCTTCAAGCTTCTGTAAGCTCAAGGTCATTTCTTCTTCAGCTTTTTCATAAATAGCCAATTCTTTAATCAGCGCATGAGCGGCCTTACAATCTTCCTTTTTTGCAGGACGAACAATAAAATTCATAATTGGGAATTTCAGCAAAAATAAAGAAAGCAAATACGCTTAAAAAGGCACTTTCGGCACTGCTTCTAGTTTCCGATATTTGCGCACTTTAGCAATTACTAATCCGATATTATGAACGGTGTAAAGACACTCAGTGAATTCATTCACGAAAGACAAGATGATTTTCCATTTGCAACAGGCGATTTAAGCAATTTACTAAACGACATTGTTATTGCTTCTAAAATTGTAAACCGCGAAGTAAACAAAGCAGGTTTAGCCGATATTTTAGGTGCTACAGAGACAGAAAACATACAAGGAGAGACCCAGCAAAAATTAGATGTATTTGCTGATAATCAATTTATTTCTGCTTTGAAAAACGGCGGAGAAGCTTGTGCCATTGCATCAGAAGAAAATGATGAGTTTGTTGCCTTTACCGATGAAAAATCAAAACAAGGAAAGTATGTAGTTGCTTTTGACCCTTTAGACGGTTCTTCAAACATTGATGTAAACGTTTCTATTGGCACCATTTTTAGCATTTACAGAAGAGTGTCAGAGGTAGGAACAGTCGCTGAAGAAAGAGATTTTTTACAAAAAGGAGATCATCAAGTAGCAGCGGGTTATGTTATCTACGGCTCTTCAACCATGTTGGTTTATACCACTGGGAAAGGCGTAAATGGGTTTACACTAGACCCGTCCATAGGAGAATTTTGTTTGTCACATCCACAATTAAAGATTCCGGAGAGTGGAAAAATATATTCCATCAATGAAGGGAATATGGCCTATTGTTCTGAAGCCATCAATAACTATGTAGCTTATTGCAAAGAAGTAGACAAAGCGACAAAGCGTCCGTATTCTGCCCGTTACATTGGTTCGATGGTAGCAGATTTTCATCGGAATTTAATCAAAGGTGGAATTTTTATGTACCCCGAAACTACTAAAGCACCTAACGGAAAATTGAGATTGCTATACGAATGCAATCCAATGGGTTTTTTAATGGAACAAGCAGGCGGAATTGCCACTATTGGTAACAAACGAATCATGGAAGTAGAGCCCACTGAGTTGCATCAGCGTGTTCCTACTATTTTGGGTTCTAAGCAAATGGTAGAAAAATTATTATCTTTCTACTCTGCTTAACCTATATGAAAAAACAATCTTCAGTAATTATCTTGTTTCTGGGCTTGATGGTCTCGACATTAGCTGTTTCGGGACAAAACGCTGTTGAGAAAAACTATCAATATGCCCTTGAAATTTTAGATTCAGCAAAAAATACTGAAGACACCCTTGCTTTTGAAAAATACATTGATGAACTGATTGTACTCAGCGATGACCTTCGCGACTCTGCATTGTTTAACATCTTTGACAAAAGCATGTTTTTGTTAAGCACAAACTACCATGTAGATAAAGTTTATAAGTTAGCACAAAAACAGTACATAAAATCAGCTGCAGAAAGAGATACATTGTTGATGGCTCACGCCAGAAAGCATCTTTCAGCAAGTAGTTTCAAACTTTTTCAATATGACAGTTGCGAAGTTCACTTAAATAAAGGGATAGCACTTTTCAAACACTTAAATGACATTGATAATGCCGGTTTTTTAACCTTAAGGTTAGGAGGACTTTATTACACACAAGGAAATTACACGGAAGCGCTAAATAAAGCCTTTGAGGCGGCAGAATTATTTAAGTCTATCAATCAGCAAAGACAGTTGGCTTTAGTTTACATGCAACTTGGTAATATTTATTACTTGCTAAAGGACTATTCAGAAGCCGGTGATTATTATGATTTATCTATTGATTATTACGATTTAATCAATGATTCCCTAGGTAAATCATACTCCATTTCTAATCTTGGTTTAGTTAAAATAAAACAAGATAGCTTTCAATTGGGTATTGATTTACAAAGAGAAGCATTGCCTTTGTTGAAAAAACAGGGTGAGCTATATTCAGTGGGAAACACCTATCATTATCTGGCAGAGGCATTCTTAGAATTAAACATGCTTGATAGTGCCAGATATTATTTAAGTAAAAGTGATGCTATTAATCAGCAAACAAAATACATGGAAGGAAATGCGTTTAGCAAATACCTTCTTGCCCAAATTGTAGCTAAAGACAATCAGTTAGACTCTGCAATTATCTACGGTGAAAATGCTCTAAAACTATTGGCCCCTGTTCATAAATACGAATTGGAAAAGTCAATTAGTTTGAGTCTTTCTAAATGGTATGCTCAGTTATACAATTATAATAAAGCCTATAAATATCTTGAAAGAAGTCAACAGCTTATTGATAGCTTAGATTTTGATATCAACTCAATTCACAGCATAGT
>CAJXFJ010000064.1 GCA_913052515.1 uncultured Flavobacteriales bacterium
CTTAAGTTTTTAGTCTTAATTTGATTAAAAGGTACACGCTCACAAGCATGGCCATCTTTTATAAGCACTCCATTAATTTCGTAATCTTTTGAGTTATAAAACGCAGGTAAATCGGCAATACTAACCTTAACTTTTCCTTGTTCTATGCCTTCGTTAGCATTAAGCAATTTCATCTTTTTTGCAGGCTTCAACAATAATCCATTGCTAAAATCACCAGGAAAAAGACGATTCCCTTCTTCACAACTGTATTGATTTCGACTTACCAAATCAATAGCTATACCATCTCCTCCATCCGAAAAAACTTCTTCAAAATAGGCTAGATTGTGAAATTCAAAATATACTTCATTGCCTTTAACAACAAACGCATCAGAAAACAATTGTGGAAGACTTCCATGTTTTTCAATAAATGGTCCACAAACTTCTTTTTTAAATGGAGCAATCCCATGAAAATTAAAAGGCAACTTCTTTACACCTGGGTTTTCATAAGGCAAAGTAGCCATTACAACAACCAAGTAAAAATCTGTTTCATTCTTAATGACAGAAATTCCAATTTGCTCAAAAGCGGGTTCAATTAAATTTAATTGACTCTCTTCTTCATCAAGCCAATCAAATAGTGCCGCCTCTACAATTAACTGATTAGTATTAATGACAACCTTTTCTTTACCTTTCACAACGTACTGCTTTGAATTTAATGGTATTTGAATAATATTCTCTCCAGCACTGGCATAAGGAGCTTCAAAGTAATTTAATCGATCTTGAAGTGTCTTCTTATTTCCTTGCTCCTGTTCATGAGTTAGCTTTTGGTTTTCTGACAAATAAGATGCTTGTTCAAATGCAACAGCATCCAATAATTCAGCTTGTTCAAGTATTTTTAATCCCTGTTCTTGTCGGAAATGATTAATATTTTCCAATAGAAATTGATGAATTTGAGCCTCGTCTTCACTTTGTCCAAACAGAAAAATAGTTGTTACAAACAAACTCAAGAAAGCTACTACTCTATTCATTGTAAAAGGCTTTAATGGTTACTCTTCGATTTTTAGCCATGGCTGAATCGCTCTTTTGATTAGTCACAGGATTACTTTCTCCTTGCCAAATCAAATAGGTGGTTATTTGGCTCATTGATTTTATCTTTTTATTGACTGCCTCCACCCGATTTCGGGACAAGTTAATGTTATATTCTAAACTTGCATCTGAATCTGTATGACCCTCAATTTTCAATTGTTTGACGTCAATTGTATGCAATTGATTGAGGAAAACATTGAGTCTTTCCAATTCCGACTTCGTCACCTCAAATTCATCTTTATCAAAGTAAACAATATGCTCCTTTGCAACCTTTTGATTAGGCTGTTGATGTAAAGAATAAGAGGTCTTGCAGTCCCCGTTCTTAGGCCATAAACGAACCTCATCTATAAAGTAGTAACTATAATTATACTCCCAATTGGGGTTTACTTCCTCTTTCAAATACCAGGATTCATAAAAGTTACCAATGCTTAAAAATGCTTCTCCTCCCTTTGCCTTAAAGTCTCCTGAAATTTCAGTCCACTCATGAACATCAGATATCACTTCTTGACTATAAACCTGGGGGTACTTTATAAATGGCTCCCAATTAGGGCTAGATAATTGCTTTTTTGTTACCAAGGCTCCTATTTTATTGATAAAAATGTCACTCTTGGCCGAAGGTAAAACATAAAATTGAATACAGTAAAATTTATTTGCTTTTAAGGTATCAGTAAGAGGCACTTGCATATACTCCAAACCATTTCGGTAGCTCTCAAAAAATATTGCACCCGCCATCCCATTACCTTCATAAGGTAATACATCTTCCATAAACCCACAGGTATGAAAAAGTTCCGGATTACCAGAATTTGGAGACTTCCAAAACTTGGAAAATTCTAGTTGCTTAATCGCTGTCGGGCAATTATGAAGTTGCTCAAATCCTCCGTTTGGAACTAAGTTTTGAGCAAGTAGCGAATCAAGAAAAAATAGTAAAAGTGCAGAAAATAAATACCGCAATTCTATTTCACAATGAAAGTAACTCTTTGATTATCTTCAGCTTTTCCTGAACTGTGAGGCATATTACTTTCTTGGCTTGCCAAAATCATTCTTGCTTCACTAATTCCTAAAGCTTCTAACTTCTTACGAATGGCTAATGAGCGTCTTTTTCCTAAAAATTTAATTTCTGTTTCAGATGCATCGTAATGCCCAACTATTTCCAATTTTGCTTTTGGATTCTTTTTTAAATAGTCAGCAACCTTTTGCAGTTTTTCAGATTCACTTGCTTTAGGTTCAGATTTTTTATTCGCGAAAAATATAGAGGTTGTTGTAATATTAAAGCCTTGCTTTACTTCTTCCTTTTTGGATTCTGCAATTTCTTGCCCTTCTACCTTAGTTTCTTCCATTTCACCATCTTTAGTAGCAACCGTACCATCTGAGTTATACAAGGTTGTTTTATTAGCTTCTTTACTCGGTGTAGATCCAAAACTCTTGTACTCTACTTCCATTTTTCCGCCAGCTATTTCATCACACATACAATCGCCTTCTTTCAATTTATCGGTATCAATAACAGAAACATCATCGATAAAGTAATAAGCATCATATTCTTGTCTACCTGTAAAATCTTTTGAAAGTCTAATTTTTTCTAAAACGGTTTCATCATCAGATTTAAAATTTCCGATAGTCAAAAACTTCTCTCCACCTGTCGCTTCATAAGTTCCGCATATTGGTTTCCATAAGAATTGTTGAACAAAAACCTTGTTGGTTAAACTTTGAACATGCGGTTCTAGTGCTAAATTGGCTTCATTCGTCTCCTGAATTTCTTCTTTACTTAAATGAGCAGATAAATTATTAGAAGCATATTTTGACATATCTGAAAGGCTTACATAAAATTTCACACAATATGTTTTCCCTGCCTCTAAAGGCTGTTTCAGTTCAGTTTCAAGATACGTTCTACTTCTTTTACCACGATAGCCATAAAATGCAATTCCTGCATAGTTATTACCTGTTCTTGCTTTCTCTTTTCCATACTTATTCGCCGGAACTCCGTAGTCTTCTGATTTCGCTTCACTAGAGTAAACATCCACAGGATTCATGGTTGCAGACCTCCAAGGAGCAGCATCAGTTATTTGACCTGCTTCTTTAATTTTCTTTTCTACTTCTTCAAAACTTGGATTTAAAACCAAGTTATTAGGGTCTGCATTCTGACCATTCGTAACATGGATTGCTAAAAGGGCTAATAAAGTTAGGCTAAGTTGTTTCATCTTTTTAAATCTTGTGAATTCAAACATTGTACCGAAATTATAAATAATAATTGAAAGTCACATTAAACAAAAAACCCCAAGTGTTTACTTGGGGTTTTAAATTCAACTATATTGACTATTGTTTTCTAATCATGTTCAATGCAGAACCGGCTCTAAACCAACCGATTTGTTGGGCATTGTAAGTATGATTCAACTTTATTTCATCTTTAGATCCATCTTGATGTACGATTTCGAGTGTTAATTGCTTGTCTGGCGCAAACTGATCTAAATCCAAGAAGTTAAAAGTATCATCTTCTTGAATCTTATCGTAGTCATTTTCATTGGCAAATGTCAAACCAAGCATTCCTTGCTTTTTCAAATTCGTTTCGTGAATTCTAGCGAAAGACTTCACAATTACGGCTCTAACACCCAAATGTCTTGGCTCCATGGCTGCATGTTCTCTTGAAGAACCTTCCCCATAGTTATGATCTCCTACAACAATGGTTGGCACACCAGCTTTTTTATAAGCTCTTGCTGCCGCAGGCACTTCGCTATTTTTTCCATCCAATTGGTTCACCACATTATTAGTTTCCTTATTGAAGGCGTTAACAGCACCAATCAAACAGTTATCTGAAATGTTATCCAGATGTCCTCTGTATTTCAACCAAGGTCCAGCCATAGAAATGTGATCTGTTGTACACTTTCCAAATGCTTTAATCAACAATTTCATTCCCTCAATATTCTTACCATCCCATGGCTCAAACGGAGTCAGTAATTGCAATCGATTGGAATCAGGAGCAACTTCTACTTGAACATTGCTTCCGTCTTCAGCAGGAGCTTGGAAACCATTATCTTCAACAGCAAAACCTTTTGAAGGCAATTCCATACCCTTAGGCTCACTTAGCATTACTTCTTCTCCGTTTTCATTGGTTAACTTATCTGTAATTGGATTGAAGTCTAATTTGCCACTAATAGCAATCGCAGCTACCATCTCAGGTGAAGTTACAAAAGCATGCGTATTGGGGTTACCATCGGCACGCTTGGCGAAGTTTCTATTAAAGGAATGAACAATTGAGTTCTTCTCTTGCTTCTCTGCACCAGCTCGATCCCATTGCCCAATACATGGACCACAAGCATTGGTAAAAATCTTTACTGTATCAAATTTCTTGAACGTATCAATTAAGCCATCTCGTTCTGCCGTATATCTCACTTGCTCAGAACCAGGATTGATTCCTAAAATTGACTTGGGCTTTACCCCTTTTGCAAAGGCATCATCAACAATTGATGCTGCTCTGGTTAAATCTTCGTACGAAGAGTTTGTACACGATCCAATCAATGCCCACTCAATGTCAGTTGGCCAATCGTTCTTTTTAGCCTTTTCTGCCATTTCAGCAACTGGAGTTGCCAAATCTGGTGTAAAAGGACCATTCAAATGAGGGCTTAGCTCATCTAGATTAATTTCAATGATTTCATCAAAATACTTTTCAGGATTTGCGTAAACCTCAGCATCTCCGGTTAAGTGCTCTGCTACCTCATCTGCCAAAGCAACAACATCTGCTCGATCCGTTGCTTTTAAATATCTTCTCATTGAATCATCATAACCGAAAGTAGAAGTTGTCGCTCCAATTTCAGCTCCCATATTACAAATGGTTCCTTTTCCTGTACAAGAAAGGTTTTCAGCTCCCTCACCAAAATATTCTAAAATTGCTCCAGTTCCACCTTTCACGGTTAAAATTCCTGCTACTTTTAGAATTACATCTTTTGCAGAAGTCCAACCGTTAAGTCTTCCTGTTAACTTTACACCTATTAACTTAGGAAATTTCAATTCCCATGGCATTCCTGCCATCACATCAACAGCATCAGCACCTCCAACTCCAATAGCTACCATTCCAAGTCCGCCTGCATTTACGGTATGTGAATCAGTTCCAATCATCATTCCACCTGGAAATGCATAATTCTCCAAAACCACTTGGTGAATAATACCAGCACCTGGTTTCCAGAAACCAATACCGTACTTATTACAAACAGAACTTAAGAAGTTGAATACTTCGTTATTCTTGTTTAATGAATCTTGCAAATCCTTATCCGCTCCATTTTTTGCTAAAATCAAGTGATCAGCATGGGCTGTAGAAGGCACAGCAACTTTATCTTTTCCCGCTTGCATAAATTGCAACAATGCCATTTGTGCTGTGGCATCTTGCATGGCTACTCTATCCGGCCTAAAATCTACATAAGATTTCCTTCTTTCAAATTCTTCACTCGCATTTCCAGAATCTAAGTGAGAATAAAGAATTTTTTCTGTTAATGTCATAGGACGATTTAAGACTTTACGAGCTGCTGCTACTTTTTCTGGCATCTTCTCGTAAACTGCCTTAATCATTTCAATATCAAAAGCCATAAGATGAATAGTTTGTTTTAAATTTCGTGATTTAAATAGGCTTGCGAATTTAACAATAATCTCAAAAAAAAGACCGCTTATCCCAATAATAATCTAGCATTTAGGACCATTTCGTATCATTGCAAAATGTTAAAACTGCTTAAAGAAAATATCCGTGAGGCACTGCGTTCAATTCGAGCTCAATTACTTCGAACCATTTTAACGGTTTTAATTATAGCAGTAGGAATCACCGCATTGGTAGGTATTTTAACATCCATAGATGCTATGGAATCTTCAATTACCGACAATTTTAGCAGCATGGGTTCAAATACCTTCGCAATTCGGAATTATGGTACAGCCATACATTCCCAAAGAGATGGTAAAAAAGCAAAATCTTACCGAAGAATTAGCTTTGATGAAGCTACCGCCTTCAAAAAACGATTTGAATTTCCAGCTTTAGCCTCCATTTCAATGAGAGCTACTGCCCTAGCAACCTTAAAACACAAATCGGAAAAGACAAACCCCAATATTTTTGTTTTTGGTATCGATGAAAACTACCTCTTAACCAATGGCTATAAATTAGCGAGTGGAAGAAATTTTTCAGAACATGATATTCAATATGGAACCCATGGAGTAATCATAGGTAGCAGTATTAAAAATGAGCTCTTTCCCGATTCTGACCCAATCGACAAGGTGATTTCAATTGGGAGTGGAAAATATCGAGTAATTGGAGTTTTAGAGGAAAAAGGAAGTAGTATCGGTTTCAGTGCCGATAAAAATGCTTTTATACCACTAACCAATGCAAGGCAATATTTTTCATCTTCTAACCCCACATTTTTAGTGAGTGTGATGACCTACAATCCTGAAGACATGGATGCAGCCATTGGAGAAGCTACAGGTTTATTTCGCATTATTAGAGGAGATAAAATCGGCAAAGACCCCAGTTTTGAAATTAGCCGAAGCGATAATATCTCTCAAATGCTACTCTCCAATTTAAGTAATGTCACTTTATCGGCTACCGTAATTGGACTGATTACACTACTTGGAGCAGCCATAGGATTAATGAATATCATGCTGGTATCCGTAACAGAAAGAACAAGAGAGATTGGAGTTAGAAAAGCTATTGGTGCAGCAGCATCAACCATTCGAAATCAATTTCTAATTGAGGCAATTGTCATTTGTCAATTAGGAGGATTGCTAGGAATCATTTTTGGTATTGCCATTGGAAATGTTGTTGGCGGATTTATGGGAAGTGGCTTTATCATTCCTTGGGCTTGGATGCTTCTTGGAATCAGTTTGTGCATTGTTGTGGGACTTGTTTCGGGAATTTACCCTGCCTATAAAGCTGCTAAACTCGACCCTATAGAATCTCTGCGCTATGAATAAGCTGCTAACTTGCGTATAATTGCTTTGCAAGTATCATCATTCATGAGAGAAGTGAAGCCTTTTTATTTTCTAGTACTTTCCATTTTGATTATGGTGCTTTTTCACCTTTTTGGCTATTCTGGTCATTTTGGTTTTGATGATATGCACTATGCTTATTTAGCCAATGAATTGAAAAATGGAAATTTTTATCTACAAGACCATTTTTCTTATCGCCTTGGAACTTTGCTTTTTACTTGGCTCACGTATTGCCTTTTTGGCATTAACGATTTTGCTTCCTCCTTACCTAGCATGACATACAGTGCAATTTGTTTGTACTTGGTTTATCAAATGCTAAAAAAACAATCGAATCTAATACTTTGCTTTGGATTATTGTTAACGATTTCTTCAGAGTGGTTCCTTTTTTACAGTGACAAATTGATGCCTGATTTTGCCGTCACCTTTGCGTTTGTTGGTGCGTTTTATGCCGTTTACCGTCAATATTTTGTAAATTCTAATCAGAAATGGAATGGCCTATTGCTAGCCTTGTTCCTTTTCTTTGGATTCAATAGTAAAGGTACTATCCTTCTTATTGCTCCTTGGTTGGTGTTTATTCTACTCATGGATATCATTCAGAAGAGAAACAAACTCTTTTGGATTTCGGCCATTTTATCAGGAGGAATATTATTAGGTTCTTACTTTTTGATTTGTGAACTCTTTTTTGGAAATGCTTTCATCCGGTTTGAAGCCATTTCTGCTAATAGCTACTTAAACCGCTGTAGTTATGGAAGTCAATCTTAT
>CAJXFJ010000065.1 GCA_913052515.1 uncultured Flavobacteriales bacterium
CGAAATAATGCAGACCAGTCTTGAATTGAAATTTTATTTTCTTCTCCGCTAATTAACTTAACCATTGTTGGTATATGAATACGAGCCATTTGACTGTATGTCAAATAAGTGGCAGTATCTCTTTTTCCATTTTTATATTCAGGACCGTACCCGCCTACAACATATAAAAAATCCCCTTCTTGGGTAACTTGTGGATTAGAACTCGTAAAAATGGAAAGATAGTCAGGAATGAGCTGAGTATAATTGGATAATGTACCTCTTAACTCATCATTTGACTCAGCAAGGGTTTTCATTCCTGAAATCATATCATCAATACTCAGACTTTTTAAGGAATTGTCTCCAATATTGTACACATATAGGTTTTCATTGTAAGAACGAGGCACAAATGAACTATTGGCATAATCTCCATTCAAATTATGTAAGCCACCCTCATCGGCGGTTTTATTGGTTCTTCCTGAAAATAGAAGCCATTTATCTCCTTCTTGTGCATGAACAAATGATTGGAGTGCCGGAGCAGCATTCAAATCGTCTGCTGCTTCAATTCGCACACTGTAGCTGTAGCTGGAAGCTGCGTCTTCATTTTCAATTTGCTTATCCTTTTCTTCAGGTTTTGGGCAAGCAGTTAAGAGCAGCATACATGCAGCCCCCATTGATAGGTTTAAAACTTGTCGTTTCATCCGTAAAAAATTTAGTTAATAATTGTTTGTGCCGAAGATATAGCTTTCTTTCTGATTTACATTATGAAAAATTAAAAATGTAAATAAATGTTAACTCTAAAAAGTAGTAGTGATTAATATTTAAGATTTGAGTTAAAGTTACCCTTTAGAAACTTGAATTAATCATAAAGCAACTCCTTCACTGCTTCAATATTATCTGTCTGCAAGTAATCTGGATTTAACTTCAATAGCTTTAAGTTACCACCCTTGCTTTTTGCCCCAAAAGTGATGATTTTGACTCCCTTTGCATGAGCCTTTGCTGTATTTTCTTTGCTCAATAGCTTGGACTTAACGGTCAGGATATTGATACCTTTTTCTACTGCCCAACTCAAAGCATCATCAAAATCTGAAATAACCTCTAATGAAAGTTGATAAGGCATATTTAAAGACTTTGCCAATTCGATTCCTTCTCTAGTTACCCCAATTAAAAACAGCTTGCGTTTCGGATAGTCAATTTGACTTAAGTACACATCTAAATTTCGAATAAAATTTTCTTCATGGGCTCTATTTTCAGGATATTCAAAACACATGCTGTAGGTTCGCATATCAAATTGCAAAATGGGCTTAATATCTTGTTTTGAAGCAATTTGAAACAATTCATCTAAAGTTAAAATAGACTCATCTTGAAACCAATCAAATGGAATTCCCAACTTGTACCTAGCGTCTTTTACTGCTGAGTAATTTTGAGAAGCAATGCAAGATTGAAGGTTAGTCATGCTTGCTAAATCATTATCATGATACAGCAAAAACTGACCATCTTGGGTCATTTGAATATCTACTTCTACACCTTCTGCACCGGTCTCTAAAGCTTTTAGTATTGAGCTTTTACTATTGGATGGTAAAGCTTGAAAAGGCATCCAACGGTGAAATCCTAAGCCACCATGACCAATAATAACCACTTTGCCTTCATTCAAATTTTGAATTTGAGAAGAATCAAAAGTATAACAAGATTGAAGGCTAAAAATCAAGCCAAAACCTAGTAGAAATTGAAGAAGTAATGAGTTAAACTTCATGCAAACGAAGTTAACCAAGAAGAGCTTTAAGCTTCCGATTTAGAAGCCCTTTTTCTATCATTTTCGTTTAATAACACCTTTCTTAAACGAATAGACTCTGGCGTAACTTCAACGTACTCATCCTTTTGAATGTATTCCAAGGCTTCTTCAAGACTAAACTTAATTGCAGGTGCAATTCTTAGCTTATCATCCGCACCAGCAGAACGCATGTTACTCATCTTTTTAGTCTTGGTAATATTTACCACCAAGTCCCCTGCTCTATTATTTTCACCAATTACCTGTCCTGTATAGATTTCTTCATTAGGGTGAACAAAGAATTTACCACGGTCTTGCAAGTTATTCAACGAATAAGGAATTGCTTTTCCTTGCTCCATTGAAATCAAAGATCCATTTTGTCTACCAGGAATTTCACCTTTTAAGGGTTGGAACTCCTTAAATCGATGTGACATGATGGCTTCTCCTGCAGTTGCCGTTAGTAAGTAATTTCGCAGTCCAATAATACCTCGGGAAGGAATTTCAAAATCCAAAATCATACGGTCACCTTTCGGCTCCATGTTCAACATTTCTCCCTTTCGTTGATTCACCATTTCAATTGCCTTTCCACTTACATCCTCTGGTAAGTCAATCGTTAATTCTTCAATCGGCTCGTGTTTAACTCCATCTATTTCTTTAATAATTACCTGAGGTTGACCAATTTGAAGTTCATATCCTTCTCTACGCATGGTCTCAATTAAAACGGATAAATGAAGTACACCTCTTCCAAAAACATTAAAAGAATCTGCCGAATTGGTATCTACAACTCTCAAAGCAAGATTTCGTTCTAACTCTTTGGTTAATCTATCTTTTACATGACGTGAAGTCACAAACTTCCCTTCTTTACCAAAAAATGGTGAATCATTAATGGTAAATAACATACTCATAGTTGGCTCGTCAATCGCAATACTTGGTAGTGCTTCCGGGTTTTCAGCATCCGCAATGGTATCCCCAATATCAAAGTTTTCTAAGCCAACTACTGCGCAAATATCTCCTGCTGTAACTTCTTCTACTTTTGCTTTTCCTAATCCTTCAAAAACATAAAGCTCTTTGATTTTAGCTTTTGTTTCCGTTCCATCTCTTTTTATCAACTTCACTTGTTGATTGGTTTTTAATGAACCTCTATGAAGTCTTCCAATAGCAATACGACCAATAAATGAAGAGTAATCAAGTGAAGTAATCAACATTTGAGAATTTCCTTCCGGTGGTTTTGGAGCAGGAATATGCTCTACAATAGCCTCCATTAGTGCACTAATATCTTGGGTTGGCTTTTGGTAATCATCACTCATCCAACCATTCTTTGCAGAACCAAAAAGGGTAACAAAATCCAATTGATCTTCTGTTGCTCCTAGGTTAAACATCAAGTCAAACACCTTTTCTTGAGCAATATCAGGAGTGCAGTTTTCTTTATCTACTTTGTTTACCACAACAATTGGCTTTAGGCCTAATCCAATGGCTTTTTGCAATACAAATCGAGTTTGTGGCATTGGCCCTTCAAAGGCATCAACCAATAACAACACCCCATCAGCCATGTTTAATACACGTTCAACTTCACCACCAAAATCGGCGTGACCAGGTGTATCAATAATGTTGATTTTGGTGTCTTTGTAAAACACAGAAACATTCTTAGAAAGAATGGTAATACCACGTTCTTTCTCAATGTCATTATTGTCCATGATTAACTCGCCAGGTGTTTCATGATCACTAAAAAGCTTTCCTGCTAAAAGCATTTTATCAACAAGCGTTGTTTTTCCGTGGTCAACGTGAGCAATAATGGCAATATTTCTAATATTCATAGGGTCTAATTTGAGGCCGCAAAAGTACTGCAAATCTTTGGTTTAATCGTGTTGTTTTTAAGAAGATATAATCAGCTAAAAAGATTAGTTAAGTTTGTTTAAAATAAATGCATGAAACATCTAGTCTGTTGGCTGTTTTTACTCTCCTTTCTAGCAGGGAAAGCCCAAATTTTAAGTGAATCTCAAATTGAAGCAAAGCAACTTAGCGCACTAAAAGATCAAAGCAATGCTATTAGTTCTCAACTGATTGAAGCCTTAAATGGTAATGACTACAATAAAATGGAAGTGTTATTTAGTCCTAAATTAAAAGAGGCTTTAACGGAAAAGAAAATTTTTGGATTATGGCAAAGTTTAAATGAGCAACACAATGGTTTTGAGAAAACATTGAACTTTAAAATAAAATTAACGGCCGAACATACTTACCTACTAGCAGGAATACTATTTCAAGATGAAACGAAACTGGATTTACAATACACTTTAAATGAAGAAAATGAAGTAAATAGTTTGCGAATTATTCCTTATTCTAATCCCAATGAGTGGAATCCACCATCTTATTCGGTATTAGATCAAATAGAAACCAAAGCGATAAAAATTGGCACTAATTCTCCCCTACTCGCTGAGTTAGTGAGTCCTGCATCAAAAAAGTCAAGCTCAATTGTGATTATGGTTCATGGTTCTGGTCCTAACGACATGGACGAAAGCTTAGGACCCAATAAACTATTTAAAGATTTAGCGTATGGTTTAGCTACAAATGGCATTTCAAGTATAAGATACAACAAGCGTTCTTTTGATTACCAAAATGACATGGCCAAACGCATGAATGAAATTGATTTTAACGATATTGTTGTAAATGATGCACGAATAGCCATCAAAGAAGCCAAATCTTTAGGATATCAAAAGGTATTCTTATTAGGACATAGCCTTGGAGGGCATTTAGCCCCTAGAATTGTCGATGGTTTATCCCTTTCAGGTGTAATTATAATGGCCGGAAATTCAAGCCCTTTGCAAGATTTATTACTACCTCAATTTGAGTACTTGATGGAGAATGACCCAAATACACCAATCACAGAGTTTCAATTGAATATACTAAAGACACAAATAGACAATTTAGCAAAAGGTGAATTTGACGAAAACACAGTTGGCCCTTTGTTACCGCTTAGCTTACCTGGGAAATTTTGGTTGAGTTTGAAAGATTACAATCCTATTAAAACTGCTAGAAGTCATGATTTCCCTTATTTAATCTTAAATGGAGATAGAGACTATCAAGTGACTGTAGATGAAGCCAATCAATGGAAGAATGGCAGTAAACACGAAAAATCACAAACCATTATATACAAGGATTTAAATCACATGTTTTATGCCGGTGAAGGCTTATGCATACCAAGCGAGTATGAGGAAAAACATGAAATGAATGTAGCGGTATTAAAAGACATTAGTTCTTGGATTAAGAGTTTATAAAATGAGCAAGTTTCTCTCCAATCACTTTCCTTCATTAATTGTATTTACGCTCTTTATTGGTTTTGGAAGTCTTTATTTGTTTTCCAACTACATGGACACTTATCCGAGCTATGTTCATGCTTGGACGCAAACTGACCGCTTAGCTTTAGCACAGAACTTTCAAGGAAATGGATTTGACTTGTTTCATCCTGCCACTTATAATTTGCTTACCAAGGATGGAATAACTCAAGTAGACTTCCCAATTCACGATTATTTAGTAGCTGTAATTTCTGCTACGTTTAAAACAAATGTCGTAAGCACTTTTAGATGGTACAATCTAGTATATAGCATACTTGGAATGTTCTTTTTTTATAGAACCATATTACTTTTAACTCAATCACCGAAAAGAGCTGTTTTTGCAAGCATATTTCTTTTCACACTGCCCTTCTATACTTATTATGCAAATGGGTTTTTACCCAGTATACCATCCTTTTCAAATTTTCTAATCGGAATTTACTTTTTATGTCTTTACAAAGAAAATGCAAGTTCTTCGAAACTACTATATGCCGTTTTCTTTCTTTGTTTGGCAGCTTTAAGTCGTATTCCCTTTGTAATTTTCTTATTTGCCTTAATTGGCGAAGCATTCTTAGCTAAATTTCATTCTAAAAAAGGAAGCTGGAATCAATTGATCTATCCACTAATTGGTCTAATTCCGATAGTAGCCTATTACTTTTACAATAAGCACTTGTCCAATACATATGGTAGCATGTTTTTAAGCGAGCTATTGTATATTGATAGTCTATCGAGCTTAAAACACATTATTTATAAGGCTTGGGACAGGTGGAGCAATCAACTGTTTAGTCCATTCCATTATTTGACTTTACTGATTTTTTCCGTCCTTTATTTCAAAACCAGATCTAAAAAATCAAGTCCTTGGAAAGTTTATTTTCTAATTAGCAGTTTGGGAGTATTTGCCTTTTTTATAGCAATGGGACAGCAATTAATTGATCATGATTATTACTATATCGACATTTTACTTCCCATTTTAGTTATTGGGCTCATCATTAATGTTCCAGCTATTCAATTTCCAAAGAAGTATTACACCGCTTTAGGTACCTTATTTCTCATCTTTAGTTTTTACTTTTTCAGTTATGGAAAGCAGACCCTTGATAAAAGGTACACACCGCCTTATGATGACCGAATCGAGTATGCTTATCGTGCTTATCAAAACAGTAAAATTGATTTAGCCAATTGGGGAATAACCCAAGAAGATACATTACTAGTTTTAGATGCCGTTACCACCAACATGCCTTTTACTATTTGGGGTAACAAGGGTTACACCTTGCTTAATAGCAGTGAAGATGCTGTTCGTGAATCCTTTAAAAATGATTTTGATTATGTGGTTTTACTGGATTCAAATTTTGTGAGTGGAACTTGGGTCGATTTTCCAAGAATCATTAATCATCTTGATTTAGTAGCTAAAAACAATCAAATAGGGGTTTACAAAAAATCTGTTGATACCAATCAGGTTTCTTTCTTTCAAAACTTGGTCCATTTCGGAACCGCTGATTTTGACCAAGTCATTGAGTTAGATTCTAATGCAACAGCTTGGATGAATACTAAACAAGTAGATACAACACATGGATTAAGCTACTACACTCCTAAAAACTATGAATACTTTTTAAGTTCAACAATTTCGCTAAACCAAATTGACTCAGGTAAGCCTTTAGAAGTATTGGTTCATGCCTCCTACTTTAGCCCAATTGATACTACTAAGGTTCAATTAATCATGAGTCATGGAATTTACTATGGAGCACATTACCTTGAATCTCAAATTATAGCAGTTGGAGAATGGCAAGATTATTTATATCGCTTTCGAATTCCTTCAGAAAAGTTAGACGCAAATAAGCCTTTAAAACTATATTATTGGAATCCGCATAAGCAAGAATTGTACATCGATGATCTAAATATTTTAATTTATCAATAAATAGTAAATATGAATTATAAAGCATTTGTAGTAAGAGAAAATGAAGATGGCACTTTTAAGCGATCCATTGAAACGAAGTCAATAGACGATTTACCTCAAGGCGAAGTTTTAATTCGAGTTAAATACGCCGCTTTAAATTATAAAGATGCACTTTCAGCTTCTGGCCATAAAGGAATTAGCAAAACCTACCCGCACACACCCGGTGTGGATGCAGTAGGTGAAGTTGTCAATTGCTCTACTTCAGAATTTCAAGAAGGAGACAAAGTTATTGTCACGTCTTATGATTTTGGAATGAATACATCAGGAGGATTTCAAGAATATATACGAGTTCCTGCTGCTTGGCCTGTGAAACTCCCTGAATCAATGAGTATGGAAGAAAGCATGATTTTGGGAACTGGAGGTTTTACGGCTGCCCTATCTTTATATAAGATGGAACAATGTGGACAAACACCTGAAATGGGACCGATTTTGGTAACTGGCTCAACAGGCGGTGTTGGTAGTATGGCAGTGGCTATTTTAGCTTTAAATGGCTATGAAGTGATAGCAGCAACGGGAAAAGTAGAAGAACATGAGTACTTAAAAAAATTAGGTGCTACATCAATAGTTAGTCGTGAAGATGTTAATGATGAAAGCGGTAGACC
>CAJXFJ010000066.1 GCA_913052515.1 uncultured Flavobacteriales bacterium
TGGTAAACTGTTTATAATGAAATTGTACTTAGGCGCACTAATAAGTTTTTTATGTGCTTGTTTTCAATTCATTGAAAAATCAAATGAAATATCGCCGAAGAATTCATATCCTCTTCAAAAACAAATGAATGAAATAAGTGGACTGTGTTGGGATAATACAGGGCTATATGCTATTCAAGATGAAAAAGGAGTTATCTACCAATGGCAAGATGCCAAAAAAGAATTTTCAGAACTTATTCAGTTTAAATCAAAAGGAGATTTTGAAGGCATAGCCAAAGTCAAGCAAATTTTTTATGCCTTGCGAAGCGATGGGCGAATTTATCAAATAGACAAGGAAGGAGAAGAAATGCATTTCAATTTTCCAATGGAAGATAAGGATTTGGAATTTGAAGGACTAAGCTATGATGAACAAACTAATCAATTGTTAGTGGCTTGTAAGCATCATAAAAACAAAGAGAAAGATCAGTTTTTATGGATTTATGCATTCAATTTAAAGCAAAATTCATTTTTGACTGAGCCTTTCCTGAAAGTAGAAAAAAAACTTTTTTCAAACGACTTTAATGCTAGTGGAATTGGTGTAAATTCCAAAAACCAAATTGTACTTTGTAGTGCTAAAAAAGCCGCTTTGTTAGTTTTAAGTAGAATAGGAGAGGTAGTTAAATATCAAACACTAGATGCTTCTGAGTATTCCCAAATAGAAGGAATTTGTTTTACAGCTGATGATCGCTTTTATTTAGCAAGTGAAAAGAATACAAAGGAAGCGGCTTATCTTTATGAGTTCAATTAATATGAAAAAACTTTTTGTCTATCTATTTCTAGTTTTTACTCTTTGGGCTTGTACAAAACAATCGGTTTTTTATCAGGCAGATAAAGCTATAGAAGAAGTAGTAGATGCTGATTTAATTCAATCGGTTTTTTTATTGGGCGATGTAGGAGAGGGCCCAGAGGAATCTAAGTATCCTTTGCGTTATTTACATCAACAATTGCAATCCCTTGATCATCAAAAAGCGGCTGTTGTTTTCTTAGGTGATAATATTTATCCAGTTGGTCTGCATGAACCTAATCATCCAATGAGGAAACAAGATGAAGAGCGAATAATTGCACAACTTGATGCCGTAAAAGACTTTAAAGGGGAGTTGGCTTTTATTCCGGGCAACCATGATTGGAGACAGGGAAAAGAAGATGGTTTTGAAGCGGTGAAATTGCAAGAAGACTTTATTCAAGATTATTTAAATGCTAAGGTTTTTGAACCTAGTGATGGCTGTTCTGGACCTGATGAAATGGAAGTTTCAGATGAGTTGACTATCATTTTAATTGACACACAATGGTGGCTTCACAAACACAGAAAAGGTAGAGGCGAAAAAGACGATTGTAAGTTTTCAACGAAAGAGCAGTTTTTGCTAGAGTTTAAAGAATTACTCAAAAAAAATAGACACAGACATGTAATTGTTGCAGGTCATCATCCTTTGTATAGCAATGGCAGGCATGGAGGTTATTTTACTTTAAAGAATCACTTATTTCCATTAGCCGACTTAAAAAAGGGACTTTACATTCCACTTCCTATTTTGGGTTCCATTTATCCTTTTTACCGAAGCTTTTTTGGAAATATTCAAGACATTGCTCATCCTGAATATCAAGAACTAAAAAGAGAATTACTCGCGGCAATCAATACTTATGATAATGTAATATATGCGGCCGGGCACGAACATAATTTACAGTATGTACAAGAAAAAAACGGTCACTTTATTGTTAGTGGAGCAGGCTCAAAAGCCACAGATGTCCGATTCAATAAAAAGGTTGACTTTGCTGCAAAACGAAAAGGCTTGTCTCGAATTGATGTATACCAAGATGGGTCTGTTTATTTAAGTTTTATTGTAGCCGATGAAGAATCAAAAGAAGGCGAAGTTGTTTTTCGAAAAAAGCTGTATCAAAAACACTTAAAATCCTTTCAATCTTCAAATCATGTAAAAAAGAAGTCTTACGCTTCAAGGTCAATTACAGTAGTTCCAGATTCTGCCTTTCATGCTTCTGCTAAAAAGCAGTTCTTTTTTGGGAAATTACACCGTAAATTATGGACACTTCCAATAGAAGTTCCTTACTTAGACATACACTACATTAATGGTGGTTTGACGCCAGTTGAGAAAGGTGGAGGACAACAAACGGTTGGATTGAAGTTTGAGACTGAAGATGGCATTGAATTCAAGTTTAGAAAAATTAAGAAGAGTGCTGATTTTTTGGTTGAAAAACAACTGAGAGGAACCTTGGCACAAGACATTATTTATGATGGAATTGGTGGTTCTCATCCATATGCAGCTGTAAGTATGCCCAAAATGTCAGAAGCAGCTAACATTTACTACACCAAACCGCAATTGGTGTATTTGCCTAAAGATTCAATTTTAGGCGATTACTACGAAGAATTTGGAGGTAGCTTCGGTTTGTTTGAAATGCACCCAGATGATGATATGAGCGAATATCCTCAATTTGGGAATAGCGCAGAAGTATTAAATTATCAAGATGCCATTGAAGAACTAAGTCAACATCAAGATCATGTGGTTGATGAAAAATGGGTGCTTCGTTCTCGATTGTTTGACCTTTTTATTGGTGATTGGGATAGGCATGATGACCAATGGAGATGGGCCACCTTTGAAAAGGAAGATAAAACAATTTATAGGCCGATTCCTCGTGATCGTGATCAAGCGTTTTTTCAATTTGATGGGGTGATTATGAAAATTGCCAATCGAAAATGGTTGCTTAGAAAGTTTCAGCATTTTAAAAATAATATCAGAGATATAGCTGGCCTTTCTTTTAATGCTCGCTATTTTGACCGTTATTTCTTAACATCTATAGAAAAAGAGGATTGGGTGAAACAAGCTTTGTTTTTGAAGAACCAATTAAGTGATAGTGTTCTGGAAGCCTCTTTAAAAGATTTGCCCAATGAAGCATATGAATTGAATGGCGAGAAGATTTTAAAAACATTAATAAATCGAAGAGAAAAGCTAGAAGAGTTTGCCCTAGAATATTATGAAATACTGGCTAAAGAGGTAAATGTTTACGGCACAATAAAAAAGGACTTTGTTGAGATAATTAGAAATGAAAATGGAAGTGTAGAGGTAAATCTATATCCCAGAAAAAAAGGAAAAAGAGTAGAAGAGGAGCAGTTTTATCACCGTGTTTTTTGGCCTAATGAAACCAAAGAAATTCGAATTTATGGCATGGGAGGTAAAGATGAGTATGAACTTAAAGGAGAATCGAAATCAAGTATTCTAGTGAGAATTATCGCTTCAAGAGAGGAGGATAAATTGAAAGATGATTCCAAGGTAGCTGGATGCAGAAAGTACACCAAATACTACGACGATAAAGGAAATAACGATTTAGAAATTGGAAAAGAAACTCAATTAAAACTTAAGAAAGAGGCCAACGCTTACTTTTTAGATCGCAGAGAGTTTAGGTATGATAATCTTGCACCCTTGCCTTCCATTGGGTTTAATTTAGACGATGGATTTTACATTGGGGCAGGGTTTCAATACACGGGCCAAGGATTTAAGAAGGATCCTTATGCCATGAAACATCGTTTTACAGCGAATTATGCACGGAGGGCTGAAGGGTTTAAAATTGAATATGAAAATGATTACCGTGAACTTCTAGGCTCTTTTGATGCAGGCCTAAAGGTTTCAATAAAAAATCCTGAAGTATATCAGTTTTATGGTTTTGGTAATGAAACAAAAGCAGAAGAAGCGATAATAAATCAATCTGACGTTCGCTTAAATCGTTATGCTTTTCAAGGTAGAATAAGTAAATGGTCTAGATTAAAAGCGAGTAGAATTTCTTTGCTTTTTGGCTATGAAAACATTTTTCTAACTCATGCGCGATTTGTGGATTTATCTGCCGAAAGAAAAACAGATAACTTATTGTCAGTAGGACTTGCTTATCAGTATAAAAACACGGACTCAGAAATTAATCCTGCAAAAGGAATTGAGTTTAACCTAGAAGGAATACAGACAAATGGAATGAATTATAATGAAGTCAACTTTTTTAAGTTAAACACCCATTTTAGTCTATTTATTCCTCTAAATATGTTTAAGAAACAAACGACACTCGCCAGTCGATTAGGCTATGCAAATAACTTTGGTGATTACCGTTTTTACCAAGCCAACTTTTTAAGCGGTATGCAACAAATGCGAGGCTTAAGTCGGAACCGTTTTGCAGGTGAATCGGTTGTATTTGGCAATTTAGAGTTTAGAAAAAGCTTTTTAAAAGTTAAAAATTACATCATGCCGTTTGATTTTGGAATGTTGTTACACACTGATATTGGGCGTGTTTACGTAGAAAATGACAGTTCTAAAAAATGGCATAATGCAATTGGGGGAGGTTTCTTCTTCAATATATTAGATTACTTTGCGTTAGTTGCATCTTATGCGGTTTCAGATGAAGATCAGGTTGTAAACTTTGGAACCAATTTTTACTTTTAACTTAGCAATTAAATGATGTCGTCAGAAATTATAATAAAAAGTGAGCAGTTTGTTAAAGCTGAGTTTGAGAAGTCAGAAGCAAGTAAGCTGACTTATCATAATTGGCAACATACAGAAACGGTTCGCAAAGCAGTAGAATTAATTGCGTCCAATACTAAAGGAGTGGGTGAGAATGAAAAAGAATATTTGATTTTAGGAGCTTTATTTCATGATTTAGGATATTTAACGGAAGCAGAAGGGCATGAAAAAAGAAGTGCTGAAATTGCTGCAGAATTTTTATCAAAAGAAGGATATGATGAAAAGGGTATTCAAGAAGTAAAGGAAATCATTTTAGCAACTGAATTACATCATAACCCAAAAAATACCTTAGAAGAAATCATTCGCGATGCAGACTTGGCTCACTTAGGAGATGAGGATTATATGAATACCACGTATAAAGCGCTTGCTGAAGAGATTAAATGTTGTTCCGAGAAAAAGCTTTCTGATAAAGAATGGGCTCGTAAATGTGTGGTTTTTCTATCTGCTCATCGCTATTTAACCAACTTCGCCCGCAAGCATTTTGGAGTAAATAAGCGAAAAAATATTGAAAAATTGAAGCGACAATTACAAGTTTTAAACGCAAACAAATGAGTGAACCAAATCTAGCGGAGCAAGCAAAGCCTAAGACAAAAAAGAAGAAGTCTAAGAATCCACTAAAAGGCGTTGAAACCATGTTTAAGGTTTCGCTTAGAAATCATGTTGACTTAAGTGCTATTGCTGATCGTAAGGCAAATACTTTGATTAGTGTAAATGCCTTAATTATTTCTATTGTTTTATCCGCTTTATTTCCCAAGTTAGATTCCAATCCTTTTATGTTTTGGCCCAGTTTAACCATATTGGCAAGTAGTATCATTACCATTATTGTGTCCATACTTTCTACCATTCCAAATGTTACCCACGGAACCATTTCTCGTTCAGAAGTTGAACAGAAAAAAGGAAATCTGTTGTTTTTTGGCAATTTCTATAAAATGAAATTGCAAGACTATGAATGGAGTATAAATGAGTTGATGGAGGATAAAGACTACTTATACAATTCATTAACGCGAGATTTATTCTTTCTTGGAAAAGTATTAAACAAAAAGTACCGTTTTTTACGATTTGCCTACTTCTCTTTTATGTTGGGTTTAATCATATCTATTTTTGTTTTTGTTTACAATGTAGTACCTGTTATTGGAACTACCCAAGAAATAGAATACGACTCTTTAGGCTTGTTTTAAGTCGCCTAGAGTTTGCTTAACTTTGCCGCCCAAAATCGCCGAATATTATGATGTTAGAAAACTTATCAGATAAGTTAGACAGAGCCCTGAAAGTACTAAAAGGTCAAGGGCAAATTACGGAAGTAAACGTAGCAGAAACTTCGAAGGAAATTCGTCGTGCCCTTTTAGACGCCGATGTAAACTTTAAAATTGCGAAAGAGTTTGCCAATCGAGTAAAAGAAAAAGCAATTGGTCAAGATGTATTGACTTCTGTTTCTCCGGGTCAGTTGTTTACTAAAATTACCCATGATGAGCTAACGCAATTGATGGGAGGCGAGCAAGAAGAAATAAATTTGAAAGGAAATCCTGCCATTATTTTAATAGCAGGTTTGCAAGGGTCAGGTAAAACTACCTTTTCAGGAAAACTAGCCAATCTCTTAAAAAAGAAGAAAGCGAAAAATCCATTGTTGGTGGCTGGTGATGTATACCGACCTGCGGCAATTGATCAGTTGCATGTAGTTGGTGAGCAAATTGGAGTTCAGGTTTATTCGGATAAGGAAAACAAAAATCCAGTTGACATTGCTCAAAGAGCCATTCAAGAAGCCAAATCAAAGGGCCATGATGTGGTTATTGTGGATACTGCTGGTCGTTTGGCGGTTGACCAAAAAATGATGGAGGAAATTTCTGCTGTAAAGGCGGCAATCAATCCAACAGAAATCTTATTTGTGGTGGACTCTATGACAGGTCAAGATGCTGTGAATACGGCAAAAGCTTTTAATGAGCAAATTGACTATGATGGAGTAGTATTAACCAAATTAGATGGTGATACTAGAGGTGGAGCAGCACTTTCTATTCGCACGGTAGTAAATAAACCCATTAAGTTTATTGGTACGGGAGAAAAGATGGAAGCACTAGATGTTTTCTATCCAAAACGTATGGCTGATCGTATTTTGGGTATGGGTGATGTTGTTTCATTAGTAGAAAGAGCTCAAGAACAGTACGACGAGGAGAAGGCAAGAAGATTACAGAAAAGAATTGCGAAAAATCAATTTGACTTTAATGACTTCTTAGACCAAATCGGTCAGATAAAGAAAATGGGTAATGTAAAAGATTTAATGGGAATGATTCCGGGCGTTGGAAAAGCCATGAAAGACATTGATATTGATGACGATGCCTTTAAGCATATTGAAGCCATGATTCATTCGATGACTCCGGAAGAAAGAGCGAATCCTAAAATGTTAGATGGTTCTAGAAGAAAACGTATTGCAAGAGGTAGCGGGACATCTGTACCGGAATTGAACAAATTGTTAAAACAGTTTGAGCAAACCAGTAAAATGATGAAGATGATGGGCAATAAGCAAAACATGGCTAAAATGATGCGTAATATGCCTAAAATGCCAGGCGGTTTAGGTAAATAAGATGATATGCAAATACTAGACGGGAAGAAGACATCGGCAGAAATCAAGCAAGAAGTTGCTGAAGAAATAAAAGCCTTAAAAGAAAAAGGGAAGAAAATACCTCACTTGGCTGCTGTATTAGTTGGAAATAATGGAGCAAGTATTACCTATGTTAATGCTAAAGTTAAAGCTTGCGAATTAGTAGGTATGCAGTCTACCTTAGTTAAGTTAAGCGATACCATTTCCGAATCTGAGTTGCTTGAAAAAGTAGAAGAACTTAATCAAGATTCTGAAATTGATGGTTTTATAGTACAACTTCCTTTACCAAAACACATCAATGAAAAAAAAGTTACAGAAGCCATAAGCCCAAAGAAAGATGTAGACGGCTTTCATCCTTGGAACATTGGTAAAATGATGCTCAATTTACCAACCTTTTTGCCCGCAACTCCTTACGGAATTATGCAATTAATAGAAAGACACAATATAGAAACGAATGGTAAACATTGCGTTGTGGTTG
>CAJXFJ010000067.1 GCA_913052515.1 uncultured Flavobacteriales bacterium
ATAAGCGTGAAGAAGATCCAACTGAAGTGGAAGCTGGTGAAGCAGGTTTGAGTTATGTAAACCTCGATGGAAATGTTGGTTGTATGGTAAACGGGGCTGGATTGGCAATGGCTACCATGGACATAATTAAACTAAGTGGTGGTAATCCAGCAAACTTTCTTGATGTTGGAGGAACAGCTGATGCTGAAAGGGTAGAGAAGGCATTTCGAATGATCTTAAAAGATGAGAAAGTAGAAGCTATTTTGGTGAATATTTTTGGTGGAATTGTACGATGTGACCGTGTAGCTCAAGGAGTAGTTGATGCTTACAAGAACATAGGAGATATTCCTGTGCCGATTATTGTGAGACTTCAAGGTACAAATGCTGAAGAAGCAAAACAAATTATTGATGAGTCTGGACTTAAAGTTCACTCAGCTATTTTATTGCAAGAAGCTGCAGATAAAGTAAAAGAGGTATTAGCTTAATATAAAGGAAACCTCCACAATTTTGGAGGTTTCTTTTTTTGAGTAAGGTTTATAACATAAACTTGTTTATATTTGAAGTAAATTTATAAGTCATGGAACAAAATCATAAAGAGCAACTTCAGCTAATCACAGAAATGATTGCTAACACCAAAGTAAGAATTAGTGAGGGGAGTGTATTTTATTTATTGTGGGGTTGGCTGGTCGTTCTTGCTGCTGCAGTGAACTACTATTTACTGCAATATACAGATACGACACAACATTGGATTGTTTGGCCTATTTTGATGACTTTAGGAGGCGTTTTTACTGGAGTGATAAGCGCTAGAAAACGAAAGAAAGTCAGGGTAAAAACATTTGTAGACCGAGCGCTTAGCTACTTATGGACTGCATTTGTAGTTAGTTTATTGTTGGTATTAATTGGAATGGTTAAGCTAGGCCCTCAGAAAGTTTATCCCATTATTATCATCTTATATGGTTTAGGAACATTTGTAAGTGGAGGAATACTGAAATTTAAGCCATTAATGATTGGAGCAGTAGCAAGCTGGCTAATAGGACTGTATGCTTTTTTTGTGCCCTTTCATGTCCAGCTTATTTTAATTTCATTAGCCATTATTGCATCTTACATTATACCAGGGCATTTATTAGCTAAATCGAAGGCTCATGTTTAAATCCTTAGATCCGCTTTTACACTCTCAATTGCGTCTGGCCATTATGTCCATCCTTATGAATGTGGAAGAAGCTGACTTTACTTATTTGAAAGAAAAAACAGCGGCTACGTCGGGTAACTTAAGTGTTCAACTCGATAAACTGGAAAAAGCAGGTTACATTTCTATAGTTAAGTCTTTTAAAGGAAAAAGACCTAATACCTCATGTCGTAAAACAAGACAAGGAACCCGGGCATTCGAACAATATGTCAATCATTTAAAAACATATATTAACCAATCTTAAATTACATGAAAAAGGAAATTTTAAGCTTAATGCTTTTCATCTTTATTGTAACAAGCAACAATTTTGCTCAGGAGTCATACTATAATACTGAGCATAAAAGTCAAATGAAAACCTTGGAGCTGATGCTTGGTGAGTGGGAAGGAAGTGGATGGATGTTCAATCGCACAAGTCGCCAAAAAGAAACCTTTACCCAAAAGGAAGTGATTAGCTATCAATTGGATTCAACAGCTCTTTTAATACATGGTAAAGGATATGCCAATGGTCAAATCATTCACGATGCTTTAGCTATAATTACAGCGGATACTGCAAACACCTATTCAATGAGTAGTTTCTTAGGAGATGGGAAAAGAGGTGTTTATCAATTAAATCAAAAAGAGGATGGAAGTTGGGAATGGAGAATTCAAACGGAAAAGGGAACTATAGTATACACAATTATCCTTACCGAAACCACTTGGAATGAAGTTGGTGTTTTTGATATGAATGGAAATCTATTTCCATTTTTTGAAATGAATCTTAAAAAGAAACAATAAGATGCAGTCTTTTTTTATCGCACTTTTAGGAATCTTTCTTTTTGTTAATTCACTACAAGCACAAGAAAAAGGTTTTGAAGTTGGATTTCAACTCAGTGAATATCAACAAGATTTTGGATTAGGGATACAAATCACAAGTCCTTATTTGTTTAAAGAAAGCATAGCGTTAAGATTAAGAGCGAATAAACAATATCTTCAACACATTGATAAGAAAGAGGTTAAGGAAGTATGGACACCCTATTTGAATCTTAGTTTAGGTGTTTTTGGACATCGGGCTAAGATTCATGAGAAAGTTGCGCTTTATGGTGAAGGTGGAGTAATAGGCTTAATTCCAAATGACAAATTTTCGGATGAAAATTTTGTCTTTGGAGGATATGGTCTCTTCGGATTTGAGTTTTACTTCATAGATAGTTTTTGCTATTTTATAGAAGCTGGAGGTGTAGGAACAGGTGCCACAGCTGATCAAATCCCTAGCGAGCCCATTTATTGTAACGGATTTTTAATGAATGTAGGATTTCGAATAATTTTTAATAACTAAATACAATTTACAATGAATTCAACAGATGAAAAACTTTACCAAGAAGCTCAAGCACGAGTTAATTTTAAAAGACACTTTGGCTTTTACCTAGTCATGAATGTCGTTATTTGGGCAATTTGGTATTTTACAAGAGGAAGATATGGTTATTATGATGGAATTTGGCCAATATGGGCAACCTTAGGTTGGGGTATTGGAATTGCATCCCATTATTTAGGTGTTTATGTTAGAAGCAATAGTGCTGTAGAAAGAGAATATCAAAAATTAAAAAATAAGAACGATTCCAAGAACTAGGCTTCTTCTTTTTGAACCAAATAATACATGCAAGTGGTTAAGTAGTTTCTCAGATATGGAATTGCAGAAATTGCTGGATTCTGAACTTTAGCATTTAAGTTAAACTTGTATTTATATATGGGGTTTATCAAGTAGTACTCCCTTACTGCTTGTTTGTAGTGATGTTTTTTTAGCAACTTTTCAAAACGTTCAATACTTATACCAGTTTCTTTTATTTCTGCTAAGTCCTCTACTATACGGTTTGTTTCTCCAAAGGACTTCAAAATACCCTTGTAAAGCGACATAGGTAACAGATGATAATAAGGTAGACGACTAAGTATTTTACTTTTTGCAATCTGTTGATGTCCACCAAATGGCATTTGCCAAGGAGGAAAACCAAAGAAAATGTGTCCCCCCGGAACCAAGAAATCTCTTAGTTTCTTTAAAACTTTATCTTGATCATGGATGTGTTCAATAACATCCTTTAAAACAATTAAGTCAAACCGTTCTGGATATTCGGTTTCTATATCTACATCGTAGATATTTTTATTACATAAAGTGGCGTTGCCTGCTGCTATTTCCTCTTTTAATAGTGCTTTAGCAGATTCATATCGGGCAGGCATAAGTTCAATTCCAGTCCCATGACAGCCCTTTTGAATAAAAGCTTGTAATACTCCCCCTTCTGCGCAGCCAATTTCTAACACCCGCATTCCTTTTCTTAAGGGTAAGGCACGTTCAATAAAGGGAATTACATAATTTAATGCGTTCTCTCGCTGATAGTTAATGTATGTTTCTTTGTTTTTATGAAAATCGTATGCCATGTCAAAAAGTAAGCCGCAAAAATAGAAGATTAATTTTGTTCATCTTTTTTCCAAAAAAAATGTATGCCCACTAAAGGAAAAATTAAACAACGTGTAAAGAAAGCTTATTACTTTTGAATGATAAATATTAGCTTTAACCCATTGAATATCGACTTATTCCACATTTTGAATCGATTTAGATTGTATTTCTTAGTTAGTTTGGGATTATTACTGTGTACTACTCCTCAAATTTCACAAGCTCAATTAAATGAAATGGGTTTTCATGCTAGTTTAATTGGGTCAAGATATACGCTAAGTAACAATTTTCCGAATGATCAAATTATCATTTCTCAAGGGAAATTGTTTCCAGGTTTTGCCTTAGGTGGCCAATGGGCGTTTGGACCTCCAAAAGATCAATTTACCCCGTACTTAAAATTAGAACATGGCTTTATGGTGGAAGCTAGTTTTTGTCGCTGTGGAGGAAATATCAACTATTTTTCCCGACCTTCCGGTGTACCGGGTACTTTTTCTGAACTTACTTATGTTTCTTATCAAGGTGACTATACTGCTTCTTATGTAGCTCACTTGAAAAAGTTATATGGACTATGGGGAGTATCAGTTACCAATTATTTTTTTAGAGGTGTTAAAGTGGGAGCATCCAATGAATTTAAATCTTCCAAGAGACAATTAAATGACATTTATTTTAGTGCCTCAGTAGGTCTTGGGATACGCATGGATCAGTTTTTAATTACTGGTCGATATAACTTAGCCATTACGGAGTTTTCCCAAGAGACAGCACTTATCCCTGTTTCTATGAACTCTCATCAAATTAAATTCACCTTTGCTTATTTCATGTTTGAGAAACATGTGGGAAAAAATTGGGATAGTATTTATCTGAAGTAAAGCCTAGTCAAAACATCTTTTCCCAATGATAAAAGCTCGCTTTTTATTGGCCAAGGTACAAGCGTAACAAAACACATCCTTAGATTCAGCAATCTTGTATTTTTTTCGGATTTCTTCTGGCTTCATCGGGAAATTTCTTACCACTACATTAGCGGCTTTGATTAAGCCTTTAGTAGGTTTTTCTACCCTTTCAATGGCTATTATTCTACCGGGAAAGCCAGGCTGCTTTTCTTCTGAAGTATACAAGTGTGTATTCGGAGCTAGTTTTAAAAGTCCGAATTGTTTTGCCAATGCATGAAACCCACCTGACTTCATAATCGAAGCATTGGGTTCATACAAAAAATGGAGAGGTTCAGAGTAAGCTACCGGTGTTTCATTTTCTTCTTGAAAATGAAAAGAAAAGCTTTCCATTTTTCCAGATTGTAAATGAATGGCTTTTATGAGTGGGTTTTGATGAACTTCATGGTCCATTAAAAACAATAACTCTTTGCATTCATTTTTTACAGAAACGATAACTACTTCATAAGTATGCGGTAAACCCTTTAAAGCCTGTTGAATATCTAACATTGGAGAAAGCTTAATCATCAATCGGCTAGACTTTTTTAAAAGCAACTCTTGTATTTTCAATACATTAGGACTGCAATCTTCAATGCTGACCAAGCGTTTTGTTTTCTCTCTTCGGTCAGGGTCTAAGTAAATCCAATCGGCTTTGGCTGTAGTTTTACTCAGAAAATCTTCAGCTTTTTCATGTATACACTGAATATTTTCAGCTTCTAAGCGATTATAATTTTCTTTGGCCAAGGAAACTAAGGTTTCATTCTGCTCAACATATTTCACGCTTTTAAAGCGTTTTGAAAATGCAAAACTATCTATGCCCATTCCGCCACTTAAATCCCAAAGGCTAGTTCCTTCCATTAAGCTCGCTTTGTAAAAGGCTGTTTCTTCAGATGAGGCTTGCTCCAGAGCTCTAGCAGGAGGGAAGATGATTTTTTCTAAGAGACTTGGAAACTTCTTTTTTCCCTTTTGTATGCCATTTACTTGTGCCAAGATAAAGTCTGTTGGCCAATCGTTTTTTTTGCTCAGCTTAAAGGCAAGGGTGTTTATGTTTTCTGTTTTATTTTGGGCAATAAAGTCCCAAACTTCTTTAGGGTAGTTCATTTTCTCCTAAGAATACAAAAGCGAGAATATTGGCTCCCATTTCTAGGGCTTTTCTTCTTGTGGTTTCCGAATCATTGTGAATTTCGGCATCCTCCCAGCCATCGCCCAAATCAGATTCGTAAGTATAAAATAAAACCAATCTGCCTTCTTTTATAATTCCAAAACCCTGTGGCGGTTTTTCATCGTGTTCATGCACTTTGGGAAGTCCTTTTCCGTAATCATACGCCGCATGATAAATGGGATGGTTAAATGGAATTTCCACCAATTCTTCATTGGGAAAAACCTTTTTCAATTCACGGCGAATGAATTGATCCATACCATAGTTGTCATCAATATGCAAAAAGCCTCCTGCCAATAAATAGTTGCGCAAATTTTCTGCCTCTTGATTCGAGAAAATCACATTTCCATGTCCGGTCATGTGTACAAAAGGGTAATTGTAAATTTCTCGACTTCCTGCTTCTACAATGGCCTGTTCTTTTGAAATGGAAGTATTCAACTCACGATTACAAAAGTCAATTAGATTGGGAAGACTAGTTTCTAAATTGGCATACCAATCGCCACCTCCTTGATATTTCAAAACGGCAATTTGAAAGCTACCGGTTTGGGCACTTAATTGAATACTAAAAGCGATGAGTAATAGGGCAAAGATTTTACGCATTTGACAAATGTAAGGTATGCAAAGCAACTAATGCTGCAGTTTCAGTTCTTAAGCGACTTTCACTGATACTAATGGATTGAAAGCCGTTTTGTTCGGCGAATTTTATTTCTTCAGGACTAAAGTCCCCTTCCGGTCCAATTAAAATCAAGGCATTTTTATTTTTGGGATGAATTGAAAATAGCCGCTTTTTACTTTCAGATTCTTCGCAGTGGGCAATGTACTTTGCTTCAGATTTGCTGTTTTTTATCAATTCTTTGAAGGAAATCATTTCGTCCAATTGAGGAAGCATGAGCTTTTGCGATTGTTTTACCGCACTTTTTAGAATGCGTAACTGTCTGTCTCGCTTTAGCACTTTTCGCTCTGAATGGTCGCACAATAGGGGGGTAATTCGATCAATGCCAATTTCCGTTGCTTTTTCTAAAAACAACTCCCAACGACTTAAATTTTTTGTGGGTGCAACCGCTAAGTGAATTCCAAAATCTTTGCTTACAGCTTCTAGTTCTTCCAGAATGTGTAAAGTGCATTTCTTTGGATTGGCCTGGCTAATTTCAGCCAAGTAAAGCTTTCCATTCCCATCAAACAGTTCCACTTGGTCATTGGCTTTTAATCGTAATACTTTAACCAAATGTTTGGATTCTTCAGCATCTAAAAAGGCTTCTTGATGCTGTATTTCTTCCGCAAAAAAACGTTGCATTTAAAGAGCGTTTGGAGTGAGATACTGTTTAATAATTGCTTTGGCTTCTTCGGCTTTCTGCGTGCCAATTAATAGTGGACGCCCACTTTTAAAATGAATTTTAATGCCCATGTTTCCTTTTACATTCATAGCGATTCCTTTACTTCCAAGAGAATAACGATACCCCCATCCTCCATAATCTTTCAAAGGCGAGTATTGGATAACTTCAGCAGATTCAATATCATTCCATTTGTAAATTTTTTCCTTTCTAATAATGGGCCAAAAAGTGACATGAATGCCTATTTCATCAATTCTCGTTTTTAGTTTTAAGCTCCAAATTAAAAGCATGACTAAAAGAATCACGGTATAACCAACTACCATGCTTGCAATAAATTTAGAAGAGGTATTGTAGTCTTGAATAAAGGCTAAGCTCATACCTAGCAGAGCGGCGAAAAGCAGAATCCATAGCCACTTTTGGGAAAAGCGTTGTTCTTCGGAAAAGATTTTTTGAGGCATTTTAAGAATTTACTAAACTAAAAAGTGAGATAATTTTAATTTTGAATTAAAGATAGTGAAAGTTAAACTATTCAAATTTTAAACTTATAAATTCATGTTTACATTTGACGCATTGAAAATCTACAATTTCGCTTCTTGAAAAGATTATA
>CAJXFJ010000068.1 GCA_913052515.1 uncultured Flavobacteriales bacterium
CAAATTTACAGAACAGACAAAATTGACTTTAGATATATTTGGCCCAATAGAAGATGAGAATTATTGGAGAAGAGCAAAGGCAATTATTGGTTTGGATAAAAGAATTAAGTATAAAGGTATCTTGAAGCCCACAGAAATCAATTCAACACTAATCAATTATCATTTTTTTGTTCTGCCTACATTGCATGAAAACTTTGGACATGCAATTGCCGAATCAATCAACATGGGGGTTCCTGTTATTTTAAGTAAAAACACACCTTGGAGAAATTTAGAAGAAAGCAAAGTCGGTTTTGATATAGAGCTGAATAACAATTTAAAATGGGTGGAAAAACTAAAACAAGCTATAGCGATGGATACAGATCAATACAAGACTTGGGTGGCTGAGTGTTTTGAGTTTGCAAATCGTAATATTGTAAATAATGAAGCGTTGAATGCAAACAAGAAGTTATTCACAGATGAATGAAACAAGATTAGATACATTTGAAAATAGCTGGTACAATCCTGGTGCAGGAAAGCTAAAACGACTCATTTGGTTTATAATTAATGCAGCCTTCTTCAATTCATCGTTTTTACCGTTAAGTTCTATAAAAGTTACTCTTTTAAAAGCATTTGGAGCTCAAGTTGGTAAAGGCTGCGTGATTAAACCTAAAGTAAATATTAAGTATCCATGGAAACTCGTTATTGGGAATTATTGCTGGATTGGTGAAAATGTATGGATTGATAATTTGGCGAGCGTAAAATTGGGCTCTAATGTTTGTATTTCACAAGGAGCCATGTTGTTATGTGGTAATCATAATTTTAAGAAGCCTACATTTGACTTAATGGTCGGAGAGATTACTTTGTTTGATGGTGTTTGGATAGGTGCTCAATCAATTGTTTGTCCAAATGTTAAAGCTAATTCACATTCAATATTGAGTGTAGGGTCAGTTGCCACAAAAGATTTAGAAGCATATGCAATTTATCAAGGAAATCCCGCAAAGCTTATAAGGAAAAGAAAACTGGAGCCATGAAAGTAAGTATTATTACGGTGAGTTATAACAGCGAAGACACCTTAGAGGATACGATTAAGTCCGTCCTTTCTCAAAGCTATAATGACATTGAGTATCTAATTATTGATGGGCAATCAAAAGATGGAACTTTAGATATTGTAAAAAAGTATGGTGATAAATTAAAGTGGATAAGTGAAGCTGATCAAGGAATGTATGATGCCCTAAATAAAGGGATTGACTTGGCAAATGGAGAACTTATTGGGATTTTAAATTCGGATGATTTCTATGTAGATAATAAGGTGATTGAAGATGTTGTTAGTTCTATTAAGAGAAATCAAGCAGATGCCTGTTATGCCGATTTGGTTTATATTGATCGTTTTAATCTAAACCGTGTTAAACGATATTGGAAAGCTAGAAAGTATCGTAAAAATTATTTTAAATGGGGGTGGATGCCACCACATCCAACTTTCTTTGTAAAGAAAGACTGTTATCTCAATTATGGGAAGTTCAATATCAATATATTCTCTGCTGCAGACTATGAATTGATGTTACGATTCATTCATAAGCATCAAATAAAGCTTGCTTACTTACCTCGTGTGATTGTTAAAATGCGAGAAGGTGGTATGAGTAATACCAATATATTAAGTCGCTTAAGAGGAAATAAGGAGGATCAAAAAGCTTGGCTAATCAACGGCCTGAAGCCTAACTTATTTACTTTTTTTCTGAAGCCGTTTCGAAAAGTATTTCAATTTATACCCATAAAAAAAGCTCCTTAAATGGAGCTTTTTTCTTTTCTTTAGAATTTTCTTCGTTTTCTCTTTCTATTTACAATACTTCCATATCGGGATTTATAGAAACTATTTCCTGAATTGATTACATAAGAGAAATTAAATTGAAATAATAAGTAACCATCATTCGTATCTGGATTACCTCTTATAGCTCCTTTTTGATTCTTCTCATTGTAACCATAGTAATTAGGGTCAGGAAGACCTTCGGTATTACCCTTCGCATAAACCTCGCCGCTTCGATCAGCGAATAAGAAAGACTCTAAATAGGGTAGTTCTGTGTCGGCAGCATAGTCTGTACTTACATCATCTAAATAGTCAGTAAACGAAAAACGATATCCCGCTTCAAAACCAATTCGAAATTTTTTATTTAGTGTAATATTCGCACCCAAACCAAAGGGAACTGCAATGGCCATTTCATCGTATGCATTTTCTGTGCCTTCGGTTTGCAGTGGACGCAGATAATACCATTTGTCATTATATTGAGCATGCGGATAATACATGAGTGCTCCAATTCCAATAAAGGCGTAAGAACTAAAATCTACTCTACTTCTACTTCTTCTATTTAAATCATTCATTACAAAAAAGGCATATTCACCTGTCAGCATGATATCAATAATGTCTGTTCTAAAGCTTAAGTTTCTTCCAACTCGAGGTGGAGAAGTTGAAAGGCTATCAGCACCTTGAATTCGTGCAAAATTTACCTGAAGTTTAGCTGAAATGTTTTGTGTGAAGCTGTACCTGTAAAATCCGCCAATAGCTAGATTAGTTTGGCTGAATTTCATATCCAATAGAGAACCTCTAGGATCATCTGCACCGCCAATTTCTCCAAGGTAGTTAGCACCGCCTAATTTTATCCCGAAGTCCATGCCGAATTGTGCTTTGGCACTAAAACAAAGAGTAATAATTGAGAAAAGAAGTAGTAGTTTTTTCATAGTTACAAATGTAATGTAATATAAATAGACCACATAAAGTGGCTAGAATTATCTGCAAACCTAACAATTAGTTAGCTTATAATGGTGTTTGTTCATTAAAAATTGGTGTTATAAATGAAATTTGTTGAAATCTTCAATTGAATTACAGATGAATTGAATATCAGCCTTTTGAAGGTCATAGAAAAATGGCAAACGCAATAAACATTTTTCATAATGCTCGGCTTTTAAAAGCGTTTTCTTTTCATGAGTTTTAGTATGAAAAGGGCTAGAATGTAAACACTGATAATGACTAATTGAATTAATTCCCTTATTTGCTAGCCATTTTTTCAAGTTAGACCTCAATTTATCACTTGATAGGTTTAGGTAAAACAAGTGACCATTATTTGTTCCATATGCAGGGGTAGTAGGTAAAGTCAACCAATCAAAGTTTAGACTAGATAGGTTAGAATAATAAGCTTCCCAAATGGAAACTCTTGCTCGTTGAATTCGCTCAATTTCTTGAAGTTGTGCCCATAAAAAAGCAGCATTTAATTCAGATGGTAAAAATGATGAACCAAGACTCTGCCATTCGTATTTGTCCACTTCTCCTCTCCAAAAAGCAGCTCGATTTGTTCCTTTTTCCCATATGATTTCTGCTTTTTCAAGAAAGTCTTTATTGTTTATTGCTAATAAACCACCTTCACCACTATGTATATTCTTTGTTTCATGAAAACTAAAGGCTGCTAAATCACCAAATGTACCTAATGCGCGTCCATTGTATTTGGCTTCTATGCCATGAGCCACATCTTCAACTAAATAAAGTTGATGATGCTTGCAAATGCTTGCTAATTTATCCATATCGCAGGCTACACCTGCATAATGAACCACTACTATGGCTTTAGTTTTTGAAGTAATTAAAGACCAAATTTGATCCTCATCCATCCCCGGATGATCATCTCTACTATCGCAGAATACAATTTTCGCTCCTCTTAATGCAAAAGCATTTGCGGTACTTACAAATGTATAAGAGGGCATTATAATTTCATCACCGACTTGAATGTCCAATGTTAAGGCGGCTAACTCTAATGCATCAGTGCAAGAAGTAGTTAACAAACATTTTTTTATTCCATATCTGTCTTCAAAAAAGGATTGACATTTTTTGGTAAAAACACCATTTCCTGATAATTGGCCATACTTTACTGCTTGTTCTAAGTAAATACTTTCTTGACCTGTTAAATGAGGCTTGTTAAAAGGAATTTCTTTCGTTTGCATTTGAACCAAAAATATGCATATTGTTTATGTATACTGTCATTTGTTTGTTTGCCTTTATGAAGAGTCTTAATTTCGGTCTCTTCTAAATTTTAAAAATGATTGAATACAATCGATTTACACTAACGAATGGTTTAAAAGTCATTGTTCATCAAGACCATTCAACACCAATCGTTGCAGTTAATTTAACATACCATGTTGGTGCTAGAGATGAAAATCCTCAGCGAACCGGTTTTGCCCACTTATTTGAACACCTTATGTTTGGAGGGTCTAAAAACATTCCTTCCTTTGATACTCCTCTTCAAAAGGTAGGTGGCGAAAATAATGCTTTCACAACCAACGACTTTACCAATTATTACATAACGCTTCCAAAAGAAAACTTGGAAACGGCATTTTGGTTAGAGTCAGACCGTATGCAAGAGCTAGCTTTTTCGGAAAAGAGTTTAGAAGTGCAACGGAATGTGGTTATCGAAGAGTTTAAACAACGGTATTTGAATCAACCTTACGGTGATGTTTATTTATTAATGCGTCCTTTGGCTTATTTAAGGCATCCTTATCAATGGCCAACGATTGGAAAAAATATTGAACATATTGAGCAGGCTAGTATGCAGGAGGTAAAGGACTTTTTTTATCGTTTTTACCGACCGAATAATGCGGTATTAACCGTGGCGGGTGATGTGAAGGTAGATGAAATTCAAAAATTGACCGAAAAGTGGTTTGGGCATATTCCTAAAGGGGAAAAAATAGAACGGAATTATCCTCAAGAAGAGAATCAACTTCAGCCAAGATCACTTTCGGTTGAACGAGATGTGCCTTTGAATGCCATTTACAAAGCATATCATATGGTAGACCGTTTGCATAAAGATTACTTTGCTTTTGATTTGCTATCAGATATTTTATCTAGGGGAAATTCTTCTCGATTTTATCAAAAGTTTATTAAAGAGAAAAAGGTGTTTTCAGATGTGAATGCCTACATAGGTGGTGACTTTGATGCCGGACTATTTACCTTGACCGCTCATTTGAATCCAAGCATTAGCATGGATGAAGCCGACCAATTGCTAAAGGATGAAATTCAATTAATTATCGATCAAGGAGTGACTGAATCAGAATTGCAAAAAGTGAAAAACAAAGTGGAGTCTACTTTACTGTTTGCGCAAACGTCGGTTTTAAACAAAGCCATGGGTTTAGGCATAGCTGAGGTTATTCAAAGTGCCGACTTAGTCAACGAAGAGTTGGCTTCTTACCAAAAAGTAAGTGTAAAAGATATCCAACGTATTGCTAATAAATATTTTAAAGAATCAAATTGTTCAACGCTTCGGTATAATGCTAAAAAATAGTTAGAATGAACAATAACACGGAACCTCAAATTAATTTAATGTCAGATTTTACTTTTTTAGAAGCACAGCCATTCAAATTGGAAAGCCCTATTAAAATCTATTACATCAATGGTACCGACCAAGAAGTATGTAAAGCAGAATTAATTTTTGATGCTGGTTATAAATACCAAAGCAAAGCCATTCAAGCGGCGACGGCAAACCAATTACTAATCGAAGGATGTGCGAATCAAAGTTCGGCGCAAATTGCCGAGTTTATTGACCAAAAGGGAGCTTTTTTAGATACTTCGCTACATGCAGATTATGCAAGCGTGCAATTGCATTGCTTAAACAAGCACTTTGCTGAATTATTTGAATATCTGTTAAACTTGATTGAAGAGGCTTCTTTCCCAGCTTCTGAATTTGAAGATTTCATCCAACTCAAAAAACAAAAGTTTGCGGTTAATCAAGAAAAGGTTTCTTTTCAGGCAAAAAACCACTTTTTAGAAGTTTTATTGGGTGAAAAACATGCTTACAATAATGGAATTAAGTTAGAACAATTTGAGGTGCTAAAGCATGAAGATGTCATTGATTTCTATCAGAAATATTATTTTCAACAGCCTTTTACAATCTTACTTTCTGGTAAAATTGAAGACAGCTTACTTCAAACGGTTGAGAAATTACTCCTCGGAAAAAATTGGAGGGCAAGGCAATCGCATGCTGCAATTCAATTACAAAGTAAGGGAAAATCTGATTTGTTTATTGAAAAAGCAAAGGCAAGTCAATCTGCCATTCGATTTGGGAAGCAGATGCCAGCCAAAAGTCATCCTGACTTTCCATTGATTTATTTAGCCAATTTAATTCTCGGAGGGTATTTCGGATCACGACTTATGAGTAATTTGCGTGAAGATAAAGGATATACATACGGTATAGGAAGTGGGCTAGTCAGTATGCAAGAAGTGAATTATTGGTTTTTGAGCACAGAAGTTGGTGCTGATGTAACCCCATTGGCTTTACAAGAAATTGAAAAAGAGTTACGAAAGCTTTCTAATGAATTAATTTCAGAAGAGGAATTAGATCTGGTGAAGCAGTATTTTCAAGGTAGCATATTAAGAAATTTTGATGGTGCTTTTGCAGCCATGGATCGCTTTAAAAGTTTATATGTGTTGGATTTAGATTACGAATATTACCATCAAATGCTTTCAAAAATAAAAAATGTGCAAGCCTTAGATTTGATTTCCATATTTAAGAAATACTATACCTTTGAGGATATGAGTCAAATTGTAGTTGGAAAAACACAATAAAAATAAATAGGCAACCTTTTCAAAGTTTGTCGTCAAAGTAGTGCATTTAAAGTTATTATTTATGAAAAAGCTCTTATTTTCTATCGTAATTAGTTTACTGATGTTCAGCTCTGCCAAGGCTTCGCACATTCTTGGTGGGCAAATTACATGGACTTGTTTAACAACCGGAGATTATATTTTTGAATTGGTTGTATTTCGAGATTGTGATGGGGCAACCTTCCAATTTGTTCCTCAAACTTTAGATATTCATGGAAGTCCGGCCCCAAGAGGAGCGAATGGAGCCATAGTTCGATCTATTGTGATGAATCCTGATTCTGTAAAATGGCTACAAGCCAAAAATGGAGATACCTCTCCGGACTGTGATCAAGGTCATCCGAATGATCCTCCTTCTTGTGCCAATGGAGATAAAGGTACCATACAACAGTTTTTTTTCCGATCAGCCCCTGTGCGATTAGATGGAGTTCCACCTTCTACCGGCTGGCGTTTTGTTTGGGAAGCTCCGTGCTGCCGGCCAAATGATGTAGAAAATTTAGTCACTGGAGGATCTATGATATTAAGAGCAGAAATGTTTCCTACAAGAACGAATCAGAATACTTACCCATGTATCGATTCTTCACCCCAGTTTGGAGCTTTGCCTACAAATTTAGTTTGTAGAGGTAATGTATTTACCTATAACCATACGGCTGTAGATAGAGATTTAGATTCATTACTATACTCATGGGATAGAACTTGGAATAGACCGGGGGCTAATCCTTCACCCGTTACGTATGACCCACGTTACTCCCCAACCAATCCAACTCCTGATCAAACATTTAGTCCCATTAACATACCGAGTACCTTAGACCCAATAACTGGAATTATAAAAACGGCAGTTTACAGTGA
>CAJXFJ010000069.1 GCA_913052515.1 uncultured Flavobacteriales bacterium
ATCAACTTTTCCTGTCTCAGATAGAGTAATAAAGAAATATAATTGCAAAGATTACTTTGACGATTTTAAACATAAAAAACAGTCAGGTTGGATTGTAAGTTACTACAATGACACAATTAAAATTGACGTCAAAAAAGACGGATGGACTTATGGTGTCCAATTAAAAGACTCTATTGACTATCGGACTATTTATACTGATTCTTCCATATACTATTTAGACACAAACAACAGATGTATAGGAATAAATAATGATTATCAAGTCAATTACTTAACAAAAGACTCAGTTAAATACAGACGAATTTTTAGTGATAGTTCTATCTACACTATTGTTTGTCTTTCAAGTAGAAAGAATGTTTCAAAATTTCAATATACTCTAACAGAAAAGCTAACTAAATCTAGTAGTCTTTATCCGGAAATTGAAGAGGGAACAACTAAGACATTGTATACCATAGGAAAAAAAGGAATTCCAATTAAACTAAAAGTAATCAAAGCAATAAATGATAATCACAAGGTAGAGGGTTCAATTATGACAATAAAATTTTAAAGATAAACTACACACAACAAAAGTAACCGATCCCGCCTCGCGCGGGACAGCTGCGCAACCCTCTTTTTATTAAAAAGCAAACATTGTAAGCCCTTTTAAGAGGGCTTTTTTTTGTCAGTTATTACTTTCTCCCCACTTTAAGCAAACAAGAAATAAAGATCCCATTCGAACGATACTGGCTGGCAATCTCAAGTTTATCGTTTTTTTTAGAGTTTTTGTTGGGTATATATGTGGTGTAAATGGTATAACTTAACGAACATAAGCAATATGAATTGAAAACACAGTTTGCAATTGAGACCTATACATTTTTACAAAACTTGAAGTTAATTTACATTCGTTTACGCTTATCCTGAAAGTTAAAGTCGAGATTTAAACCTTTGAATAAATTTAAAATCTATGATTTCTAGAATTGCAACATTTATTGCTTTAGTTTCGATTACTCTATTATTAGCTTGCTCCCAAAATCAAAACAACACCAAAAAAACATGGGAAAATGGATGGAAAAAGGAAGGACAGGTATTAAAGTCCATCAAAAATATTCACTTCAACTTTCCTGACAAGGGTTTAGCTTTTGATAAAAAAGAAGATTTTGTAGAAGAGTGTTTAAGAGCCATGGAAAGTGATGCAAAAATCATTGGACTTGCTCCATTTACTGACACCATCCATATCCGGTTCTTATCATCTCGTCATGAAATGAAGAAACTCGCAGGAATGACTGCTTCGGGTATGGCCCATCCTCATATTCAAACTCTTTTTATTGTAGCCAGTTCTAATGAAAAAGTTAAACCACCTATTAAACACGAATTGATGCATCTGATAGCAATGCTTAAATGGGGATATCCGCATTATACTTCAACTTGGATAAACGAAGGGCTAGCCACTTATGCAGAGGATTATTGTAATGGTTATAGCGTTTCTGAGATTTATAGATACTTTTTGCAAACGGAGAAACTCATTCCAATTGATTCTTTGGTTACAAACTTTCATCGTCAAGCAGAAATGATTGCTTACCATCAATCTGCATATGTAGTTGAATATCTTTTAAAAAATTACAGCATCAAACAATTTAAAAGACTTTGGTCAGAAGGCTTTGATAAATTTCAATCTATTTATAAGATAAGCTTCCAAGAAATGAAAAAGCAATTGGAAATAGATATTTTAAAAAAACATCCTGAAAGTCCGACTCTTGATTGGGAAGTATTTAAAGCAGGATGTATGAAATCACAACCAACTAACATTTCTAAAAATGAAACTTCTCTTTCTAATCTTACACCTGAGCAACAATCTGCTTTCGATGCACTAAATAAATTACAACAGAGTACAGATGAAATGAACCGCTTGTATTCAACTTTTGCTGGAGTTATTCAACCTTGTTATCCTCCAGATACGAGTTTGACAATTTCGCAAGAGGAGTTACTGATAGCTATGAAGAAATTTGTAACAAACAATTGCAAAAATCTGACAGATGAGGAACGCAATAAACTTGCCTCCACATCTGTATTGGCCCAAGAAGAATACACTGTTTCACTTTGTTTTGGTAATTCCACAAATGTGTCTTTTGAGAGTGGCATTCCTATGAGGGGAACTTGGATCATGCCAAATGTTCTGGGCCACAGAGATGTAATCATTGTATGGTGAATTATACTAATGCTAAAAACACCTTCCAATATCAGTAACTGATTCCACCTCTTACGTGACAGCTCCAAAACCCTCCTTTTTGTTAAAAAGCAACTCATTACTTGCCATTTTAGAAGGGCTTATTATCCTTTTTATCAATTCTAAAGTCTGAAATGGCATTGACAAACACTTGAATGACACTTCACCAAAAGCACAAACTTCTTATTTTTAACTTCGTCAATTTAACACTCAATTCCGCTATTAATACCGAATAATATTTCTGAATTTCATTTATCATGAACCTCTTTTTTAAACTCCTAAAATCGGTATTTAACATCCAAAAATTCAACAGTACCAATGCGCTTTATCATCGTCAGGCCAAGGCTTTGTTAGCGGAATTTAATGTTGATTACAGTTTGTCAGGAGATGATAATCTACCGCACAATGTGCTTTTAAAAATGCAATGGTACATGGCCGAGTTTATTTACTCTGCTGAAATGCTCAATGATTTGTTAGGTCAAAAATCAACCGATAAAGAACAGCGGACTTACCTTTTAAGCGGAGCTGTAGTGGCCATTTGTGATTTAATTATCGATGATTTAAATCTGACTTCCCAAGAAATTGAGAACTTAAAAAGACCGTCTAAAGACAAGATTTATGAGCGAGATATTTTTAAGCTTTATCAATCGCTTTATCATGCCTTTTTTGACAACTTAGGTGCAAAAAAATCCTTAACTCTTCACTACTACGAACTGCTTTATGATGCACAAATCCGAAGCAAAAAACAATTCGACTCGAGCATATCCAAATCGGAAGTAGATGAAATTTGCATTGAAAAAGGAGGCTACAGTTTACTTTATATTCGTGCATTATTGAATGAAGAATTCTACCCAGATGAAGAAAAAACATGGTTTGAAATTGGCGGATACATTCAGTTTTGCAATGATGCTCAAGACTTACACAAAGACTTATTAAACAAGCTTCGAACTTTTGGTAGCTGTCGCTCTAGCTTAGAAGAAATTGCTATTGATTTAGACCAACAAAAAGTGGTGGCTTTTAGCTTGTTAAAAAGCAGTCCGTATCAAAAACAAGCGAAAGACTTTTTACTTTTTACCTTACACAGCATGGGCATTGGAATTCTTGCCAAGCTACACCAATATCATTTGCTGTGCAATAAGCAATATTCAAGTTCTACATTGGCTTCAAAAACGAAATCAGAAGTTCGCCCCATGTTAAGACCAATCAAACTCATCCCCTATTGGTTTCCACGCATTTTGAAATACCAATACCAAAAAGTGAATCAGCCTTTTAATTTTAAGTTTAACTTGCAAAACGCTAAAAGTAACTAATATCAACCATTTTCATCATGATTCGTCAAACCGCTCTACTCCTATTCATTTTCTTTTTAGCGATTGTTGCTTGTGATTCTATACAAGAAAAAAGTCAAAGTATTATAGAAAAAACAAGCACAAAATCAAAACGCCCAATCAACCCTAATGGGGATAGTGAATTGGCTTTAATGATGCGAGCCTTGTATGAAGAAGCAGATTCAGTGCGCAAGCAAATAGCAGAAGGCAAAAAAGTAAATCTGAGCTTAGACCATAGTCGCATATTAAGTGCACATGCTACAGAACCTGAAAAAGTGGCTACGGCCGAATACAAAGGATTTGCACAACTTTACTTACATCATGTTAAACAATTACAAGGAGCAGAAGGTGAAGAAGCACAAGCTTCATTTAATGCACTTGTTGAAAGTTGCTTAAGCTGCCACAAAGCCCTCTGTCCAGGTCCTGTTGTTCGGATTAAAAAGCTTCAAAAGCCTTACAAACCAACTCAATAAAACAATTTAAATATGCACGGAACTCATAATGCCCTAGAAGACGCTAGAAACGAAAACGTTCAGATTTTTATTAATGGCGACTTTTTCCCTCGTCATGAAGCTAAAATATCAGTCTTTGATAGCGGATATCTGGTTGGCGATGGTGTTTGGGAAGGAATTCGCTTGCACGAAAATAAACTTGTGTTTTGGGAAGACCACATGAACCGTATGTGGCAATCGGCTAAAGTAGTTGGCATTCCGTTAAACTTTAGCAAGGAAAAACTGAAAAGTTGGGTCATGCAAACGGTTGAGAAAAATAATATGCACGATCATGTACATATTCGAATCATGCTCACCAGAGGCATCAAAAAAACACCTTCACAAGATCCCCGATTGACCATTACCGAGCCTAATCTTGTAATTATTGCAGAGCACAAAAAAGCTTCTGAAGAAACCAAAAAGAGAGGCATCAGTCTGTTTACCTCTACCTTCAGAAGAGGGAACCCCGATTATTTGGACCCGCGCTTAAATTGCCATAGCAAATTGCATGAAGTACAAGCCCTTATGCAAGCCATTGAAGCCGGAGCCGATGAAGCACTGATGCTCGATCCGCATGGTTTTGTGGCCACTTGTAATGCCACCAATTTCTTTATGATTAGTCGTGGAGAAGTTTGGACTTCTACCGGACAGTATTGCATGAATGGAATCACCCGTGCGAAGGTGATTGAAGTTTGTCAAGAAAATGACATTCCCTGCCAACAGAAAAACTTCTCCTTGTTTGATGTTTATGGAGCTGACGAAGCCTTTGTTACAGGTTCTTTTGGTGGCCTCACCCCTGTTCATACCATTGATGGGAAAAAGATTGGAAATGGTGACTTTTCTCTTACTCAAAAGCTTTCAAATTTGTATCAACAAAAAATAAAGAATGAACTCCACTAAGCGTATTTGTCTATGGTCGGGGCCAAGAAATATCAGTACGGCCCTCATGTACTCTTTCGGAAATCGAGCGGATACCGCTGTAGTAGACGAACCCTTTTATGGCTATTACTTAGCAAATAGCAAGGCAAGCGATTATCACCCTTCAGCCCAAGAAATCATTCAAAGTATGGAGTGCGATGGGCAGAAAGTGATTGAGCAGCTACTTTCAATGAATAGTCATGATATTTTCTTTATTAAGAATATGCCTCATCATGTGTTTAATCTGCCACTTGAATTTTTAGCAGAAATGGAACACCTTTTACTCATTCGTGAACCTGAAGCTATGGTACGCTCTTTTGCTAAAGTAATTGAACAACCTCAACTGGAAGACTTTGGATATCTTGACCATTTAAAATTAATTGAGGAGTTAAAAAAGCGAGGATTAAACTTTTACCTGCTTGACTCTAAAGAAGTACTAGCCAATCCTGAAAAGCGATTAAGACAATTGTGTTCAGATTTAGAAATACCTTTTAGTAATCAAATGCTGAGTTGGAAAGCAGGACCGAGAAAAGAAGATGGCATTTGGGCAAAACATTGGTACAAAAATGTTCATCAGTCCAATTCATTTCAGAGTCCCGCCAAAAGTCAAAAAGAAACAATTCCTGAATATTTACACCCCTTGGTAAATGAATTAAATCCGCTTTATCAAGCTATTATAGATTCCCAAAAGCCCACTTAATGAAAGACTTTTTAAGAAGTATACAATTGATTCAAGACCTAAGAATTGAATTAGAGATCAGTCAAAATGATTTTGTGAACAAGCTTCGCAATGAAGTAGAAGAAAGTGAATTGGGTTTATTTTCTGATTTTTTTGATGTTTTCTCTTCCAACAAGAAAGAATATAAAGGTATGGTTTCTTATGAATCATTTAGAATAAAGCGCAAGCGGAAATTCTTCGATAACAGAGCTAGCAATGCCACTGCAAGTGGAAGGTTTGAGAATCGAGAAAATCGCTTAATCATACATGCAGAAATCAACGGCTTTCATAATGGCATGATCTTCTTTTACATCATCATCACGGTTTTTTATCTTTTCTTTTTATCCACTTTTATCGGTTTTTCTCAAGCAGACAGCGGATTTAGCTTTTTTGGATTGCCTTTTATTCTCATTCATGCTTTACTCATGTATAGTATTCCTTATTTTGTAATGCGTAGAGCTAGCAAGCGATTAAAACATAATTTAGAAAGAGAATTTTATTACCTCACAAAACAATCTTCATGAATTCAACAAAAGCAATCTTCTTAAGCCTATTCATGCTAAGCCTTTTAGAACTAAAGGCTCAATTTTTAAATTCAGATGGTAGTGTACCCAATCAGGTTCTGCATCATGAAATTGGTTTTGGTTTAGATAACTATTCTAAGGTAGATGGGATAACTGGCGGCAACTACTTGTTTTTAAGCTATTACTATCAATTCAACAATCATTGGGCTTTGGGAAGCAAGTTTGCTTCAGACTTAGCTCCCAATACCTTTGATGATGCCATTTCTCATTTAGGCATGCGATACAGTGGCATGTACAATGAAGAAGACATGGGCTTTAATATGGGAGTTTATTACGTAACCAATTGGAAATATGATCAGGTTGATGCTAGTTTCATTGCGTGGGAAGTAAGCCTTTTTACTTTTCACTCTGATGATAATATGGAGATTGACTTTTTGCCCATTTCACTGATGTATGCCACTCATGCGCAAGAAATTGCTTGGAATTACAAATTTGTAGGGATAAAGATCAATTTTTAAATCAATACCATGACCGCACCGAATAATAACTATATCCAAATAAATAGAACAAGTTGGGACAATAAAGTCGACATTCATCTTGCCTCTGATTTCTATGCCATGGATGACTTTCTAATAGGCAAAACTTCATTAAAGGAAATTGAGCTAGCCCTTTTAGGAAATATTAATCAACAGAAGCTATTACACTTACAATGTCATTTTGGTCAAGATAGCATTTCTCTAAGCCGAATGGGTGCAGAAGTTCATGGGGTTGATTTTTCCGAAAAAGCTATTTTGAAAGCTCAAGAACTAGCGAAAAAGTTAAATAGCTCTGCCACTTTTAGCTGTTGTAATATCTATGATTTAGCAAGAGAGTTAAACGATGTTTACGATATTGTATTCACTTCTTACGGCACTGTTATTTGGCTGAGAGATTTGAAAAAATGGGCGAAAACAATACATCACTTTTTAATTCCCGGAGGACGATTTATTATGGTTGATTTTCATCCATTTGTTTGGATGTATGATGAGCATTTTAAGGACATTATCTATCCATACTTTTCTGAGGAGGCTATTGAAGAAATTGAAAGTGGCAGCTATGCTGAACCAACTGCTAAGGTTCAAAACAAGACCATTACTTGGAATCATGGTTTAGCTGAAATTATACAAAGCTTGCTAGAAACAAGACTTGTATTGAAAGATTTTCAAGAATATTTATATGCGCCATATCCTTTTGT
>CAJXFJ010000070.1 GCA_913052515.1 uncultured Flavobacteriales bacterium
AAACCAATTACATTGCCTTGCTCATCTTTTTTCTCAAGGCCGGCATTGCCATCGCTGCTAAATGTCAGTTTTTCTATGGGCACTCCCTTTTCTAGGGCATACACTACCGATAAGTAGGGTTCTGTATACTTTGAAGCTCCCGTTGTAATGTCAATCATTCCCCCCATTTTGGCAAAGCGGATGGCTTCTTCAAACAATTCTTTGGTTCTTCCCACATGAGTAGGGGAGATGTGTTCAATTGGGAATTCATACTTTTCAACCAACTCAAACAAAGAATCCATTTTGGTAGATAAACCGCCAAGGTGAAGGTGTAAAATCCCTTTTTTCTCACCAATCATTCCGCCCACTCTAACCTGACGAAGCAAGCGCAGCAATTCTAAATTAGTCGGGTAGTCTGAGCGAACGTCGGTAATGGCAATTTTGCAACCCAAAACTTTATCGATAAAGATTAAATCTTCTTGTACATTACCCATGATATGAACAGGGTCTAAACCGTAATAACCGGTGAACATGTAGGCTGAAATTCCTTCCGTATTTAATGCTTTTACTTTCGCATACAAACTTTTAATGCTACGGGTAGAGCCATCTGTACCTAACAAACCCACTGCGGTGGTAGTTCCAGCTTCAACTAGTTCTGTTAATTTTAACTCAGGCGTCATGGATGAAAAACCGTGTTTGCCACCGGCACCAATCAAATGAATGTGCTGATCGATAAAGCCTGGTAGAACTGTTTTTCCTTTTGCATCCCAGGTGGGAACCAAGTTTCCAGACAATTCAATTTGATCTTCTATGGCTAGGATTTTTCCTCCGCCGATCAAAATGTCTTTCTTTCCAAGACTTTCAGGACTATATAGTTGTGTGTTTTTTAGAATTAACATCTGCTAATTAGATAAAGTGATAAATCAATAGAAAAATGAGTGTAACACTGAATGGAATAATGTTGCGTTTCACAATTTCCATAGTGCTTACTCCTGCAATTTCAGAGGTTGCAATTAAAACGCCTGCAACTGGCGAAACTGTTCTTCCCATAGAAGCGGCAAGGTTCATGGGTAAAATCATGCTAATGCTGCTTACACCTAACTGCTTGGCCAATTTTGGAATTAGAGGAGCAAAAGCGAAAAAAGAAGCATTGCCACTGCCCATTAACATGGAAGCCAAAAAGATCATAACAGCCATGACAATTCCGATACCTACGCCACCCCAACCCAAACTTTGAGAAGAGTCAATCAGGCCATCGATAAATCCTAAAGCAATTAAACCTTTGGAGAAAATGTCGGCTGCGATAATCAGGGTAACAACGGTCTTAAAAATGTTCCCCATTCCATTCCAAAATACTTGCAGCGATTTGAGTACCTCGCCGAAATTTCTTTTGTGAAACAACTCAAAAAGCATAGCCACAAAAAGGCTGATAAACATGGCTGTGGTAGTATCTAGCTCGATTGGAATTGGGAAAAATTGAAAGAATGCCGAAAAAACGATCAATAAAATCAGTGGCAACACGGGTATAATTGCATAATACAATGGTGCTTTTAAACTGATTTTGTCTGTTTTTATTTCTGAAACAGTATCCGTTTTTTGCTGTCCATTTTTAGCATCGAAATACCTGTTGGTGAAATAATAACTAATCATTAATAATATGCACAGAGGAGCAATTAACGGCAGTTGATGATCCAAGAAGTACACGATGGAATCTTCTTCGGCAATGGTTGTAGCTCTCGCTGTAATTGCTGAGGCAGGACCAATTCCGAAGGCAGTGCAGGCAGTAATTACGGAAACTGCCGAAAGTCTGCTGACACCAAGTTTAATGAGAATTGGAAAAATGGAAGCCATGAGCAGTAAGCCTAATCCAGCTGCCGAAGGAATACATACAAACAGTAATTGACCTATCGGAAGTACTGTCACGGTTGTCAGATGAGGGTATTTTTTCAGCATCGCCAAGGGTTTCATAGCGATGTAAACCAAAGCATCTGAAGCTCCTATTTTGTCGATGTAGGCAACAAAACCTCCAATGGCCATAATCATTAAGCCAACTCCAATATTGGTTTTACCAAAAGACTCTTTGATGTACACGAATAGGTCGAAACCACCCCAGCCAGTTGATTCTTTAATACCAGGCATGGGTTGACCCAAAAACTTAGCAATAACAATCATCAACAAACCAGCAAGCAACAGCACAGCATGTGGGTAGTACTTTTTTAATAAAAGTCTGGCCACAATTACAATGACTATCAGTGATATGATGGGTGGTAAATATTCCATGATTTAAAATGCGCTACCGTCGACTTTTGTTCCTGGTGAGAATAGCGTAGTTGTATTTACACCATGTTGTTCAAATTCGCCGGTAATGTCAGGATTTCTCGTGTAAGCCTCATTGGGGTTGTTCGACAATTCATCTGAATTAAAAGAAAGGTAAAAAGTGCCATTTGGAGCTTTAATACCAATAATTTCACCTGAATTGTTGAAGTTAAACCCAGCACCTGCAGAAAGCACAATTGCTCCTCCAAATGTCTTGGAAGTTGCATTCAAGTCAACACTTCCGAAAATAACGATGGCTTTTTTTGCTGGTAAAATTGTTCCAGCAGGAAAGGTGTATTGATTGGAGCCAGTCAATGTATCGTCCCAAATTTCGTAACCTCCTAAATCAAAATCACGTGAACTTGGGTTGTACAATTCGATAAATGAATCACCATCTTGATCATAAACGCCATCTCCGTTTGCATCGCCATCCAATCCGCTGTTTGATGGGTCGTAAAGCACTTCGTTAATGATGAATTGAGCTGTAGCAGCTACATCTTCATCCTCAATAGTAAGTGTTACTTGGTTATCTGTTTCACTCACGCTTGCTCCACTTGCAGAGGCAATTGCTATCGTAATGTCTTCATCCCCTTCTTTTAAAGTATCTGAAACAGCAAGTATGCTTGTACTTGCATTCAAACTTCCTTTGCCTATGGTTAGTGAAGTTGAACTGATGCTATAATCTTGTCCGTTTCCTTGTGCTGTTCCACTTAAAAATAAGTCAACGGTAACATCTTGAGCTGCTTCTGCAGTTAAGCTAACACTGATCGTGGCAGAGCCTTGCTCTTCAAAAATGCTAAGTTGGTTGGAAGAAAGAGATACAATAATTGATGGCTCAATATCTTCCGTTTCACAAGCTGTAAAAAATGAGCAGCACAAAACAAGGAATAAGCCAAAAGAGGATTTTATTTTCATTGGAATGAGATTAGAGATAATCAAAATTTGGGACGTTGTTAACCGTCCCAATGGTTATTTATTTTCGAACAAAGCGATAAGTGGTCGTGCCATTTTGTGTGTTGGCTCTAAGCATAAAAACTCCACTTGGCAAATCACTGACATCAATTTGTGCATTCAGCTTAATGTAACTTTTTACAAGTACGCCTGTGATATTAAAGATATCGATTCTTTCAATTTTTTCGCTTGTTTCAATGTTTAAAATGCCTTCAGTGGGGTTTGGATATACTTTTAAACTCACGGATTGATTCTTTTCTTGAATCCCAGAAAGTGTGCTAAATGCTGTGCCATTTGTTCTTGTTCCCGGAGAAAATAATACCGTTGTTGTATCTCCATGTTGTAAAAATGGACCGCTAATGTCAGGAAATCGAGTGTAAGATTCGTTAGGATTGTTAGACAATGCATCAGAATCAAAGAATAGGACCCAATTTCCATTGGCATCCTTAATTCCAATTACTTCACCTGAGTTGTTAAAGTTAAATCCATTAACTGCATTTAAAACCAAAGCAGTTCCAAATGTGCCTGTTAAAGTACCACCTCCAAAAACTACTACAGCTTCATTGGCAGGTACTAAAGTATTGGCAGGAAAAGTATATTGGTTGGTGCCACCTGAAGTGGTATCATCCCAAATTTCATAACCGCTGATATCAAAGGCAGAGTTGTTTGGGTTGTAAATTTCAATAAAGGAGTCATCATCTTGACTGTAAACCCCATCGCCATTCGCATCACCATCTAAACCACTATTTGATGGGTCATACAAAACCTCGTTTATGATTAAGGCCGATTGATTTGAGCTAAATGCAGTTCCATCAGTTCTAGTGCCAGGAGAAAACAAAAGGGCGGTCGAGTCACTGTGTTGAATGAATGCTCCAGTTACATCAGGGTATCTAGTGTAAGATTCGTTTGGATTATTAGAAAGTGCATCCGAATCAAATAACAAGGCCCAAGAGCCATTGGCATCTTTAATTCCAATCACTTCACCTGAGTTGTCAAAGTTTAGACCAGTTGAAGCACTTAATACCACAGCATTTCCAAAAGTTCCTGTAATTGTGCCTCCACCAAAAACTACAATAGCTTCATTAGCTGGCACTAATGTATTGGCGGGAAAGGTAAATTGGTTTGTGCCGGCAGAGCTCGTGTCATCCCAAATTTGATATCCACTAATGTCAAATGCAGTACTGCTGTTGTTGTAAAGTTCTATAAAAGAGTCATCGTTTTGACTGTAAACCCCATCACCATTGGCATCGCCGTCTAAATTATTGTTTGATGGGTCATAAAGTACTTCATTGATAATCAATTGTCCGTAGCTAAATTGAAAGCCTACGAAAAGCGCTAAAAGGAGGTATATTTTTTTCATTTTGAATAAGATTAAGTTAGCCAAAGGCGCAAGGCCTTTTAAGTAGAATGCTCCAAAGGAAGAAGAGAATTGAGTACATTTAGCGTACCAATTATTCATTTTTTAAGATACCAATTTGAATGCAGTAGTCGATAAGGTGAAGCAATCCTTTAATCAAAAAGTAGCTCAAAACACCGAAAAGAAAAGTCTTTATTTTCTATTATACGAAGCCATAAAGGGCAGTATTTTAAATGCAGATTTACCTGCTGAAATACAGCTTAGTCCTAGCCGTATTTTGGCAGAAGAGTTATCCGTTTCTCGAAGCACTGTGCTAAAAGCTTATGAGCTGCTAAGTTTAGAAGGTTATATTACTTCTTTGGTTGGTTCAGGATATAAGGTGAAAGCAATCAATGCCTCCTTAGCCGATGAACGACCAAGCGTAAACCCAGACATTCAGTATCCTGAATTGTCGTTGATGGGCAAGTCATTCATGCAAAATGTTGGTCAGCTGAACACTACTGATGATAAGAGTATCGCCTTTCGACCAGGTTTGCCACCATTGGATATTTTTCCTGTCAATCAATGGAAGAATTTGGCCAATTCATATTGGCGATACATCAAATCTTCTGCATTGTCCTATTCTCCATCTTCTGGAAATGAGCAGTTGAAAAAAAGCTTAGCCACATACTTAAACCTAAGTCGAGGCATCAAATGCGAAAGCTCACAAATAATCATTGTGTCTGGATCACTTCAATCGCTTTACATTATGGGTAGTGTGTTGATGAATCCCGGAGATACCATTCTGGTTGAAAATCCAACATTTCCAAATGTAAAATCCATCTTCAGTAGCTTAAGAGCCAATATGATTGGAGTGGGTGTTGATCAAGAAGGTATCCGATTAGAAGAGATGGAAAGCCAAGCCCATAAAAAAGCTAAATTGATGCATGTAACTCCATCGAATCACTATCCAAAAGGAATTCGGATGAGTTTAAAAAGAAGACATGAGCTTTTGGAATGGGCGCAAAAGAACAATTCCTTTATCATAGAAAACGATTACGAACATGAGGTCAATAACTTTTCAGATGCCTTGCCTTCTTTATTTAGCATGGATAAAAATCAGCGTACGGTATTTTTAGGGACGTTTAATCGATTGCTTCATCCTTCTATTCGTATAGGTTATATGGTAGTTCCTCCTTATTTGCTAGAGGCTGTTGAATCCCTACTAAAGCACTCCCATCGTTTTGTAGCACCATCCATTCAAGTGGTTTTAAATCAATTTATTGAGAAGAAATATATCTATTCGCACATTAAGAAAGTAGTTGAGGTGGCAGAGGCGAGAAAAAAAGTTTTTGTGGATGAGTATGAAGCCCTTTTGGGAAATAAAATGCCGCTTCAAATGACGGGAGTTAAAAGTTTGCATTTGCTCGCTTCTATTCCCAGAGGAAATCAAGATCAAGCACTTTGTAATCAGCTTGCAAAAAAGCATTTGTTGGCTCATGCCTACAGCAAATGTTTTATTGGTGAATCCAAGGAGCAAGGCTTAATTTTTGGCTATTCATCCGTACGAACTCCTGTAGTCCGAAGAAAAGTGCAACGCATGGCTGAAATACTCAAATCGAAAAATTGGTAGGTAATAATTTGATATTTTGGTATGCAATTAAGCGAGGCTTCAAGCTCTAATTTTACCTTTTTTCAAAATAGAAAGTATATGATTAGTCGCTATTTGATATGGCTTTTTGCCGTTATTTTACTTGTTTCTTGCGATAAGAATGAAGAATTTGAAGAAGATGAAGTGGGAGCTAATATTCAGCTTCAAGGAACTGGTTCGTTTGTGTATAATGATTACAGTCCTTTAGCGGATAAGCCAATTACCGTTTATTATCATGTGCCAGATGGCGTAAATGAATTTGCCCCTGTAGTGTTTATTTTTCATGGTGCGGGAAGAGATGCCAAAGAGAGTCGTGATGAATTGATTTCCAAGGCTAATTTATATCGGAACATACTCATAGTGCCTGAGTTTTCACAGACCTATTTTCGTGGCTCAGATGCTTACAATTTGGGAAATGTATTTGAAGATGGCGACCGTCCTAGTCCGGAAAGCTTAAACCCAGAAGAAGAGTGGACCTTTTCTTTGATTGAACCCATTTTCGACTTCTTGAGAAATTCGACTTCCATAAATGTAGAAACCTATAACGCCATCGGTTTTTCGGCCGGAGCACAGTTTCTACATCGGTTTTTGTATTTTAAACCACAATCACGAATTCAACATGCCGTTGTGGCTTCAGCAGGTTGGTATACCATACCTGATTTTCAAATTGATTTTCCTTATGGCTTAGCCAAAGCTCCTGTTTTAGCCAATAGTATGGCGGCTTTTTATAGTAGACAAACCACTGTAGTTGTTGGGGAAGCCGATAATGATCCCAATGCAAGTTCTTTAAGGCGAAACTCAACAGTTGATCAACAAGGTACTAATCGCTTAGCTCGTGCACAGTATTTCTACAATCAAAGTCAAGTTCAAGCTAATCATTCTTCTAGTACTTTTAATTGGACCTATCTATCCATTCCAAACGCTACCCACGATTTTCAAGCTGTAGCTTCTTATGCCATGGATAATGCGCTAAATAACTAGTGAAGATGTTAAGCAAAAAGCGAATCGGATTAGTTTTAGGGCCTTGGGTTTTTATCCTCATCCAATTGTTTTTTAGAGCCAATAATTTAAGCGATGAAGGAGTAGCTGTATTGGCTTCCACCGCTTGGATTGCCATTTGGTGGATTACCGAAGCCATCGCCATTG
>CAJXFJ010000071.1 GCA_913052515.1 uncultured Flavobacteriales bacterium
GTTGAAAGTAATCAAGGCCTCGTTTTAAAAAATGATTTTTTATCAAAAATCTATCAAAGTGAAACTATTCGTAGGGCTGTAAATAAGGCAATTCCACTTCGTTTAAAAACAAAATTGAAAGCATCATCTTTGTTTAAAAAACAAGAATATACCTTGAAATCAGAGAATCAACTTTTTTTGGAAGAGTACTATCATACAGATCAACAAAAGGTCAGTGAGCTGCTTAGCAATCTAGGAGGGAGGTAAATGGGCATTCAAATTGGTAGAAATTGGCTTACAGAATTTTTCTTTGTCGTTTACTTGCTTTTAATTTTCGATGTATTTACAAGGCTTCCAATTCCTTTCTTATATGAAATAAGTTACTTCTCTTTTAAGGCCCTTTTAATTGTTTTCTTGCTTTATTATGTTTTTCAAATATTCAAAACAAAACGGGTAAATAAATTATTTTTTATCCTCCTTCCAATTGCTTTTATACCGATTATTAGCGCACTGAAAGCAAATCAAATCTATGGTCAAAGTTTTTGGTTAGGCATGTCTGCTGAAAGATCAAAGATAGATTTTGTTATTCCTATTTTAGTCGTTTTTCTTTTTGAGAGGAAATACTTATCAATGGTTCGTATTGAGAAGTTGATTGTGAAGGTTAGTTTAATTTACCTAGTTGCAATGCTCATTATTAACTTATTTGTTAACCCTGAAGTGTTTTCAAATACCAACCTAGTGCTTTCTTCACAAGATAAAGGGGTGATTTTAAAGTTTAGCTATTACTTGGTAGTTTTTAGCTTTTTTTATGCATATGTAAAGGTATTACACGAAAGAAAATTTAAATATCTTACTGTAATAGCTGCTTCTTTATTCATTTTTGTGGTATTTGCAAAAGCCAGATACTTAACGGTATCAATTATGATTTGTGCGCTTTCCCATCTAATTTATTTACCCTTTCAGAAAAAGGTTTATTTCACCGTTTTTGGGGCTATTTTCGTTTTGGTATTGACTTTAGTTACGACCATTTTTTTTCCAAAAGAATTTGCCACCGTAGTTGAACTTTTTATTAGTGCTTTTAATGTGGTGTTAGGAGGAGAGGTAATGGATAATTCTGCAGCATCGCGAATTACTCAATCAGAAATCGCTTGGCAAGGGATCAAAGAAAATCCAATTTTTGGGACAGGCTTGTTGAGTAATAGATATCAAGACGGATATTTGGGTATGTATAATTACTTTTTCCCGTCGGATATTGGTTGGCTAGGTTCATTATTTTTATATGGAATAGTTGGGTTTATGATTTTAAAGATTCCAATGCTGCTTGGTATTTTTTATAAGTACCCTAAGCCTTTAAAAAAGGATGCCTTTTTGATTTCAATGAGACTTTTTCTATTGTTTTTCTTTGTACATAGCATTGTTGCTTCTTATGATGTAAACAAAATTGGAATGTTTCTTTTGGTGTTTGGAATCTTATATTGCTATCGGTATCAGTCTATTTCTAATCAAGCTGTTGGAAATGAAACCAAGTGAATTCATATTTTTTGCTAAGTACGTAAGCAACTTATTTGCAACTATTGTAAAACGGAAACAAGCTTCTTGATATGATTTTTAATTCCATAGAGTTTTTTATTTTCTTGCCACTTGTTTTTATGGTCTATTGGCTAATTCCGAGCAGTCAATATAGAAAGCAAAATGTTGTCATTCTTTTGGCAAGTTATGTATTTTATGGTTGGTGGGATTGGCGCTTTTTAAGCCTAATTATGCTTAGTTCTGCACTTGATTATGGTATAGGAATAGCACTTGCAAAAAAACAAGATAAAAGACAGCGTAAATATCTTTTAGCACTAAGTTGCCTCGTTAATATTGGTCTATTAGCTTATTTTAAATATTATAACTTTTTCTTAGATAGCTTCATCGATGCATTTCGGTTTTTTGGAAATCAAATAGAATTCGATCGACTAAAAGTAATTTTACCTGTTGGAATTAGTTTCTATACTTTTCAAACACTCAGTTATTCAATTGATGTGTATAAGCGAAAGATAGAACCAAGTAAAGACGCGGTTTCGTTTTTTGCATTTGTCAGTTTTTTTCCGCAGCTGGTGGCGGGTCCCATAGAACGAGCATCAAATTTACTTCCTCAGTTTAACGTTAAACGAAAGTTCGATTTATCCGCTTCGGTAGACGGTATGAGACAAATTTTATGGGGATTTTTTAAAAAAATTGTAATTGCAGATAATTGTGCCGTTTTGGTCAACGATATTTTTGCCCATCATCAAGATTATTCAGGCAGCACATTAGCTATTGGAGCCATTTTGTTTGCCTTTCAGATTTATGGTGATTTTTCTGGATACTCTGATATAGCCATTGGTACGGCAAGACTATTTGGTTTTCAGTTAATGAAAAACTTTGCATTTCCTTACTTTTCTAGAGACATTGCAGAGTTTTGGAGAAGGTGGCACATTTCGTTGTCAACCTGGTTTAGAGACTACGTATACATACCGCTTGGCGGAAGTAGACTTAGCAAGTCTAAAACAGTAAGAAACACCATGATTATCTTTCTAGTAAGTGGGTTTTGGCATGGAGCAAACTGGACTTTTGTTTTTTGGGGTTTTTTTCATGCACTATTATTTATGCCATTGTTGTTGACAGCAAAAAACAGAAACCACATCAAAGAAGTAGAAAGCTCTATACCTTCTTTTCGAATGGTTCTAAGTATTTTGAGAACCTTTTTATTGGTTAGTCTTGCCTGGGTGTTTTTTCGTGCAGAACATGTTTCAGATGCGCTTTACATCATCCGTAAAATTTTCACTGATATATGGCAGCCAATCTCTATTGATATGCCCATGTTTTTATGGCCTATGATATTTGCTTTCTTGCTATGGGAGTGGATTCACAGAACGAAAGAGCATGGTTTGCAATTTGCTGTTTTTAAAAAGAGTAGAGGCTTGAGATGGTTAATCTACTATTCCATTATTCTAGCAATTGTATTATTAGGTAATCACAGCGAATCCTTTATATACTTCCAATTTTAAAAATGATGAGAATTTTTTTGTTTCGTTTTCTGCTGTTTTTGCTTCCTTTTATTCTGTTGATTCCAATTGAATTGCATCTAAGAGAAAATACTTTTAAGGCTAAATCGGAACTGATTGAAGATGAACAGAACGAGATAGAACTTTTGTTGTTGGGGAGCTCACAATTGGCTCATTCTGTTAATCCTGAGTTTATTGGACTTAAAACAGCTTCTTTAGCTATTGACGGTAGTGCAATGGATATAGATTATCTTCTGTTTCAAAAATACTTTAGTCAGTTAAAAGAAATAAAGGCAGTTGTAGTAGAATTGTCTTATCATTCCATGTTTGAAAGTCGTGGACAAGCTTGGGCAAAAAATCACCTTTTACTGAACTATTTCCAGATTAATAATTATGGCACTACTCCTTCGGTTAATCAGCATTTTTTGATTAGTGCCCAGCCTCAGTTCTACTTAAGAAAAATACTTCAAGAGTTTAAGCAAAAAGGGGTAAGTCAATATAATAAGTATGGATTTATAGATAAACCTTTAGATACGTCAATTCATCTTCCAATCACAAGGTTTAGAAGGCTATCCTATGATGAGAAACGTATTCAATTGACCAGTCAAGACTATCTTTCTAAGATTTCTCACTTTTCATTATCCACAAAACCATTTGAAGCTCATGCACAGCGATTGAGAGCTATTAGGGATACGTGTTTGAAATATGAGGTTCAACTCATTTTTTTGTCACCACCCAAACATCAGATGTATAATCAAAAAATGGATGCGAAGAAATTAGCATTGCGAGAAGAGTTTCTTCATGAAATGCTAAGTACTAATCACGTTCATTTTCTGAATTATGAAACAGACTTTGAAAGGAATACCAGATTATTTGATAACGAGAATCATATGAATATAAAAGGAGCCGAAATCTTCACGAAGAAGATTTCGGCTCATATAGACTCTCTTTTAAGATAACGCCTACTTACCGTGGCACTGCTTAAACTTTTTGCCACTGCCGCAAGGGCAAGGGTCGTTTCGTCCTACTTTTTTCTCAACTCGAACTGGTTCTACTTTTGGTTTGCTTGGAGCCGTTGCACCTGAATTTTGAGCTTGACTTGATTGTCCTTGGCTAAAGCTTGGTATTTCAGTTCTAGAAGTTTCTAACTTAGGTTGAGCTTGCTGCTGCTGAGGTGCTTCTTTTACTTGAGCTTGAACTTCTTGTTGTGGTAAATTTCCTTTTAATAAGAAGGCAACCACTTCTCGATTTGTTCGATCTAGCATTTGCTTGAACAACTCAAAAGCTTCAAACTTATATATCAACAACGGATCTTTTTGTTCGTAAACTGCTCCTTGCACAGATTGCTTCAAGTCATCCATTTCTCTCAAATGTTCTTTCCAAGCTAAGTCAATCATAGCTAAGATAACATTCTTCTCAAAAGAGCGATTTAATTCTTTTCCTTCCGATTCATAAGCCTTTTCTAAAGGGCTAACCACCTGAATGGTTTTCTTTCCGTCGGTAAATGGAACAACAATGTTTTGATAATTATTAGCCTCGTTTTCGTATACGTTTTTAATCACCGGATAAGCGGATTTCGCAACTAATGAAGTCTTTTGTTTGTAGGCTTCAACGCATAGCTCATTGATGTTCTCTGTTAGTTCATTCGCATTCATTTTCATGTAATCGTCTTCGCTAACAGGACTTTCTATTGAAAGATTTCTAATGAGTTCAAACTTGAAGTTTTCAAAATCTCGGACATCTGTATTTTCCTGTACAATACTGCCAACAGTATCGTAAATCATATTGGCGATATCAACATTTAAACGCTCTCCAAACAGGGCATTCTTTCTTCTACGATAAATTACTTCTCTTTGAGAATTCATCACATCGTCGTACTCCAACAGTCGCTTTCGAATACCAAAGTTGTTTTCTTCAACCTTTTTCTGAGCACGCTCAATCGATTTGGTAATCATGGAATGTTGTATGACTTCACCATCCTCATGACCCATTCTGTCCATTAATTTGGCAATACGATCTGAGCCAAATAAACGCATCAAATTGTCTTCTAAAGAAACATAAAATTGAGAGCTACCTGGGTCCCCTTGTCTACCTGCTCTACCTCTTAACTGACGGTCAACTCGTCTCGATTCATGTCTTTCAGTTCCAATTATGGCTAATCCACCGGCATCTTTAACTTCTTTGCTCAACTTAATGTCAGTACCTCTACCTGCCATATTCGTAGCAATGGTTACGTTACCAGGCTTACCGGCTTCAGCTACAATATCGGCTTCTTTTTGGTGAAGTTTTGCGTTCAAAACATTGTGCTTAATATTTTTCATTTTAAGCATTCTGCTCAATAACTCAGAGATTTCTACTGAAGTTGTACCTACAAGCACAGGCCTGTTTTGTTTTACCAATACTTCAATTTCGTCAATTACTGCATTGTATTTTTCTCGAGTAGTTTTAAAAACCAAATCTTCTCGATCATCTCTTGCAATTGGCTTGTTGGTCGGAATTACAACAACATCTAGTTCGTAAATATCCCAAAACTCTCCTGCTTCAGTTTCTGCTGTACCAGTCATCCCAGATAGCTTGTGGTACATTCTAAAGTAATTCTGAAGCGTTACGGTTGCATAGGTTTGAGTTGCTGCTTCAACCTTTACATTTTCCTTTGATTCTATCGCTTGGTGAAGCCCGTCTGAATAACGACGACCTTCCATAATACGACCAGTTTGTTCATCAACAATTTTAACCTTATTGTCCATAACCACGTATTCAGTGTCTTTTTCGAATAGGGTATAGGCCTTTAAAAGTTGATTTACTGTATGGATTCGTTCTGCTTTGATTGAATAATCTTGTATAATTCGATCTTTTGCAGCAATTTTTTCTTGTTCGTCAATACTTGAATTGTCAATTTCACTAAGCTCCATATTAATGTCAGGAAGCACAAAGAAATCGTCGGAAGTGTTGTTTCCAGAAATCAATTCGATTCCCTTCTCAGTTAGCTCTATGGAGTTGTTTTTCTCATCAATCACAAAGAATAATTCTTCATCTACCAAATGCATTTCCTTACCTTGGTCTTGCATGTAGTAATTTTCAGTTTTCTGCAACTGAGAACGAATACCAGGCTCACTTAAAAATTTGATTAATGCTTTATTTTTAGGCAATCCCCTGTAGGAACGAAGCAAAGCCATTCCGCCATCTTCTTGAAGCTTTTTTTGAGCTTTGCTGTCCTCAACTTCTTGAGTTAGTTTTTTCTTAGCATCTGCAATCAAAGTGGTAATTAGTCTCCTCTGAGCAGTAACTAACTTCTCAACCACAGGCTTTAATTCTGCAAATTCATGCTTGTCTCCTTTTGGAGTTGGTCCTGAAATAATTAAAGGAGTTCTTGCATCATCAATTAAAACCGAATCAACTTCATCAATAATGGCATAATGATGCTTTCTTTGAACGAGCTCTTCAGGAGTTCTTGACATATTGTCCCTCAAGTAATCAAAGCCGAATTCATTATTAGTACCGTATGTAATATCCGCTTGATATGCTGTTCTTCTTTCAGCAGAGTTGGGCTGATGGTTGTCGATACAATCTACCGTTAGGCCATGAAATTCAAAAATAGGTCCCATCCACTCGGCATCTCTTCGTGCTAAGTAATCATTTACAGTTACCAAATGAACACCTCTTCCTGTTAAGGCGTTTAAGTATACTGGTAAAGTTGCTACTAAGGTTTTTCCTTCTCCGGTTGCCATTTCAGCAATCTTTCCTTTATGCAAAGTGATTCCACCAATCAACTGAACATCATAGTGAACCATATCCCAAGTAATTTCAGCACCAGAAGCGTTCCACTGATTGTGCCAAATAGCTTGATCTCCCTCAATTTCTACACTATCTCTTTTTGCAGCAATGTCTTTATCCATTTCACTGGCCGTTACTTTTACTGCTTTTGTTTCAGCAAACCGGCGAGCAGTTTCCTTAACTACAGCAAAAGCTTCTGGTAGAATTCGCTCTAAAACTTCTTCAAGTTTGTTGTCAATGCTAGATTCAATATCATCGATTTGCTTGTAGATGGATTCTTTTTGATCTGTAGATTCTTCCGCTTCAGCCTGAGCTTTTAATTGCTCTATTTCTTCTTGCTCTTTAGCAATATATTCGTTGATGGTTTGTTTGAAATCTGTTGTTTTCTGTCTTAACTCATCATTTGAAAGACTTGCTAGTTGAGGGTAAACCGCTTTGATTTTTTCAACCGAAGGCATGACTTCTTTTATAACGCGATCAGCTTTGCTGCCTAGAATTTTCTTAAAAGTTTTTGTAAGTGAACCAAACATAAAAGTTTCGGTGTTTAAATTTTTAAAAAAGGAGACCAAAGTTACTCATTTTAGAACTCCTAAAGG
>CAJXFJ010000072.1 GCA_913052515.1 uncultured Flavobacteriales bacterium
TTTCTCTACCAGGACCCGACGATAATCTTAGCTTTTCATCTAAATCCAATTCAAACCAGAAGGCAATAGCATGTAATCGTCCATCCTTTTTAATTATAAATGATAGTTCTTTTTGATTTGGATTTTCTGGCGCAGAAATTTTAGGAAGATTGTAAAAATCAAGATTAAATATGCCCATCTCTTCGGTAAGCCTTGTATGAGGAGTAATTTCAAGCTGCTTACTAATGTACAAATCACTTCGTTGAAACCGACCAAAGCTTTTAAGCTTAAAACCCGAAATTTCCTTCAAAGGTAAAATAGAATGAATGTGGTCCGATTCAATCAAAACGGCTTTTACTTCTGCCGATTTAGGTATGATTGTAGCATCAGGCTTTATCAAGTTTGCTTTTGCATGTCTTAAAGTAGGAATAACGCCTTCCCCTAACAAACCAGAATCTAGAATCTCAGAAACTAAAACATCTGCTTTTTCATCAAGGTGCTTCCCAACTTCTAAACTATGTGATTTTGAATTAAATACTTCTATTCTATCTTCATATTCATTTTCTCTGACTACGTCAATAGCAGCGTCTGCAATGTCTGATATATTCTCGCAGGTGTATACTTTTTTTGCACCTGCTCTAGCGCACATTAATGATAATAATCCACTTCCTGTACCAATGTCCAAAACAATATCTTCTTTACCTACTTTTCGTTTAATAACATCATCGTAGGCTTGATTTCGCTTTAAATCACCCAACATTTCATAGTGCCAACCTTCAATTCTTCCGCTTCGCATTTTTTGCAAATTTTCTTTTGCAATTTTATTATCAGGATAAAGCTTTTCTACCTTTTCATAAAAGTGCTCAGCCTCTTTAAATCGGTTTAAATCACGATAAGCATTGGCTACCAATATAAGTGCCTCTTCTGATTCTGGATAGTCCTGAACTATCACTTTGTAGTGCTCTAAGGCCTCTTCAAATTGACCGAGCCTATGCTTGGCCATGCCTATTAGTTTATGAACATTATAATCCTTTGGCTGAAACTGAAGAGCGTCATTCAAATAAGTTACTGCTTCTTGGAAATGGTCCTCTTCTATTTCTAGATTGCCTAAATTGATGAGTGCTTGAACCAAATTTGGACGATGTTTTAAAGCGGCTTTCCACTTGGCTCTTGCCCTCACTTTTTCTCCTTTTTGGTAATAAATTACCCCTAAATTATAATGTGCTTCAGATAGTTCGGGTTTAATTTCTATTGCTTGTTCAAAGGCAACAGCAGCAGCTTCTTCTTGACCCTCATGCATGTATATATTTCCTAAATAATAATGTGGTTCCGCTAGGTTTGCATGATCCACTTTAATAGTAAGAAACAATTGCTTTGCTTGGGGTATTTTGTTTAAAAGTAGATAAGTCTGCCCCAAAAGAAGCTGTAAAGTAAACTGATTTGGAAAACGCTCAATGGCTGATTCAATTTCATTTAAAGCCTCTTCTCCTCGGTTTTGTTTAATGAGTGAATCAATTAAATTAGCATAGAGATTTATATCTGCGTTTTCATCTGCTAATATATCTTTGTATGCTATTTCTGCCGCAGCAAACTTTCCATTTTGGTGTAATTCTAGTGCTTTTTGTAAACGACTATTTGTTTCTTGCATTTTCCTTTGATTTAGGCCTATGAAAATAAGAAAATATCAAACACAATTAAAAAACTTAACTGGATACAGTTTATTTGATTAAAGAAGGGCAAAGTCGTTACGTTTGTATATCATGAAAATATTTGATGTAATTATAATCGGTGGTGGTCCAATAGGGTTAGCCTGCGGTCTTGAGGCTAAGAAAAAAAAGTTGAACTATTTAATCTTAGAAAAAGGTCCTTTGGTGAATTCGCTTTACAACTATCCTGCAAACATGACTTTCTTCTCTACATCAGAGAAATTGGAGATTGATCAAATTCCATTTATAAGTAACAACGCAAAACCAACCAAGCAAGAGGCACTTGAATACTATCGCAGAATTGCTACTTCCAACCAACTCAACATTCATTTATTCGAAAAAGTAAATCAAGTTGAAAAAAATGAAAATCACTTTCATATTGAGAGTTCAAAAAGTAGCTATTTGGCAAAAAATGTCATTCTTGCTACTGGCTTTTATGACATTCCAAATAAACTAAACATAGCTGGAGAAGAACTTCCAAAAGTCTCCCATTACTACAACGACCCTCACTATTATGCTGGTATGAAAACGGTGGTTGTTGGCGCTAGTAATTCAGCGGTTGATGCGGCTTTAGAAATCTATAGAAAAGGAGGAGAAGTAAGCATGATTATTCGTGGTAGTCAAATTGGAGAACGCGTAAAATATTGGGTTAGGCCAGACATTATCAATCGAATTGAAGAAGGTAGCATTAATGCTTATTTCAATGCTGAGTTAACTGAAATTAAAGATAAAGAAGTGCGATTTAAAACGACTGAAGGAGAAAAAACCTTGGCCAATGACTTTGTTTTAGCACTTACCGGTTATCAACCTAATCTAAAGTTCTTACAAAAAGTAGGAATCCATATCGCTGATGACGAATCACAAATTCCGCAGTATAACAAAGAAACCATGGAAACAAATGTTCAAGGCTTATACTTGGCAGGAGTTATTTGTGGTGGTATGGAAACTCATAAATGGTTTATAGAGAACTCGAGAATACATGCGAATAAAATTGTAAACGACTTAATAAGTGAGTTTATTTAACATTTCGTTAGTTTGCAAAAACGTAAATAATCAATACACATGAATAATCGAATAGTATTTATTTTCATTCTAATTATAACACTAAGTATTATTGGGTGTAAAAAAGAAGAAATTACAGAAGTTACAGAGAGAATTGAGAATACAGTTGTTCAAAGAGTAGAGGCAGACTCTCTTCTAAGTCAACCAATAACTGTTAATTATAACCCAAGTGGAATAGCTCCTTTAACAGCTGAGTTAAAAATTAACACTCAGGTAAGTTCATCAATCTCAATTACTGTTTTGGGTAAAAACCCAATATCCAAAAGCTTTTATACAATGGCTAAAAGCCATACTATTCCAGTACTTGGACTTTACCCAGACACTCTAAATAAAGTTTTAGTAACCATAAATACAGCCAACCAAGCTGGTCAACAAATCATAGAAATTCAAACTGACTCTGTTTCTGAGTATCTTCCCGAGGTTGTTATTACAAAAGCCAACAAGGCCTTAATGGAGCCAGGATTGAACTTTAATAACATTCTACTCACCGATGGAGCTAACTTTTGGTTCTATCCAATGGCCTATGATTACAATGGAGATATTCGATGGTACTTTGATTTCGAATCAAAAGGATTATACCAAGGTTTTAGATCTCCATTAGAACTAACGGATGAAGGTAATTTATTATTTGAAGCTGACGACAAGGTAGTTGAATATGACATGATGGGAAATTTATTAAAATCTGTCCCACTACCTTCAGGGTTTTCTCATGCTCATCATGATGTAATCAAAATCCCAAATGGAAACTATGTAGTTGCAGTCAGCAAAGATGGATCTACAATTGACTATCAAGGATCTACGTACTCTACTGTTGAAGATTGCATGATTGAAATCAATGGCACAACAGGAGCTCTTGTAAGAGAATGGGATTTCAAAAACATTTTAGATATATATAGAGCAAATCTTGCGGGAACAATTACTGGAAATGTAGCAGACTGGTTTCATCAAAACGCTGTTGTTCAAGACCCTGCTGATGGAAATTATATTGTTTCTGGTAGAAACCAAGGTTTAATTAAAGTGAATCAAAATAATGAACTGCTTTGGGTAATGGCTCCTCATTTAGGGTGGGGAAATGCAGGAATAAATGGAAATGGTTACGCAATTGATTCCTTATTACTAACTGCATTAGACCAACAAGGGAGTCCACTTTCACAAGCCATACAAGATGGCACTCAAAGTTCTCTATCATTTGAATGGCAATGGGGGCAACATGCACCTTTGGTACTTCCTAATGGAAACATTTTAGTTTTTGACAATGGATTTAATCGATATTTTTCAAATACATCCAGCCCTTTTTCAAGAGCTGTTGAGTATGAAATAGATGAAACAAATATGACTGTTAAGCAAGTTTGGGCTTATGGTGAAAGTAGAGGCGCAGATTGCTTTTCTCCAATTATAAGTGATGTAGATTACTTACCTAATACAGGAAACATTCTCTTTTCACCAGGCATAATGTTTGATCCGGTACAGCAAAATTCAAAAATTATTGAGGTTACCAGACCTGGTGGAAATGTTGTATTTGAAGGACAACTAAACTTTAAAAGCGTAAGAGGTGGCTCTCCAACACCTGTATTTGGTCAAATAGACATTACATACAGAACAGAAAGGATGAAACTATACCAAGATTAAAAAGAAAAAGAGCCGCTAAAGCGGCTCTTTTTCTTTATACCAACTCTCCTTTAAAGGAGTAATACTTCATTTTCTTCTTTTCAAATTCTTCAGAGTCTTCATTAAAAACCTGACATTCATCAATGGGGTTCATGTATAAGTGTAAACTCATTGCTCTACCATTTGCTGTATTGGCCAAACTGTGAAAGCCCATATCGTCGTTCATGTAAGAAACTCCATCTTTTTCCAATTGTAACTCTCTCTCTACTTCAATTGTTTCATCATTTCCTTCAGCTTCTACATATCGCTGTTCGTCAAACTCCCCTTTTACTACATATACCCAACACTCTTGATTATTATGGCAATGTACTGGGGTTTCTTGGCCTTCTTCCCAACACAGCAAAATCAACTCAAAATCTTCTGTTCTTGCAATGCAATTTCTGGTATACTTCTCTTGGCTAAAATGACTGTAAGGAATGTAATCTTCTAAAGGAATATCAAGTCTTTTCACCACTTTTTTGTACTCCTGTTCGTTCTTAATTTGTTTGAGTTCTTCCACCAATTGGTCGAGGCTAGAAATTGTTGATTTATCTGTCATTTGGATTTTTTATTATTTGGCTAAAAACTCGACTATTTGAGCCTATTTTCGTCATTTTGGACTAGTTTTTTACTTATTTTGCAGTAAAATACAAATTTAACGATATTGAAACAAAGGCTCGAAAAATATGTTTTGAGCCTTATTTATAACTAGATGATACAAAAAGATCTCAATCAATTTCGCTCTATCGTAAATGCTCTTTTAGAAGCCGAAAAAAAAGAAGCTGTAGTTCCACCGATTCCTGCACAAACACTTTACAGTCAAGTAGATTTAGCGTTAGAAAGAGAAGGATTAAGCGATGAAGCGCTTTACCAAAGTTTACAAGACTTGGTTATGAAAACTCCTAGAACGGCCACTAATCAATTTTTTAATCAACTGTTTGGGGGTAGAAAAGGAAAAGCTATGCTAGGGGATTTACTTGCAGTTGTTTTGAATAACAGCATGTATACCTATAAAGTTGCCGGTCCTATGGTAGGTGTAGAAAAGGAAATTCTACGCCAAATATGCGCTTTGGTTGGTTATTCTGAAAAGGCTGATGGCACCATTGCTACTGGAGGTTCTATGAGTAACTACATGGCGATGTTAATGGCCAGAGACGCTTTTGACGAAAGTATAGTTCAAGATGGTGTAAACCGCAAAATGATTGCCTATACCTCAGCTGCTTGCCATTATTCTATTGCCAAAAATGCTGCCCTCATGGGAATTGGAAGAAATCAAGTTCGATTTATTCCAACGAACTCAAAAGGTGAAATGCTGGTTGATGAATTGGAAAAACAAATCCTTAAAGACAAAGAAGCAGGACTCTCTCCTTTTTTTATTAATGCAACGGCTGGAACAACAGTAATGGGAGCTTTTGATCCGATTAATGAAATGGCTAACATTTCAGAAAAGCATAAGCTTTGGTTACACGTTGATGGTGCATATTGCGGTGCGGTTATTTTTAGTGAGCAATACAAGCATTTAGTAAAAGGAGCAGATCGTGCACAATCTTTTAGTGTAAATGCACACAAAATGCTTGGGACTCCATTAACCTGCTCTGTAATTGTTACACAAGACAAAAAGTATTTATACAATTCTCTATCTACAGATGCAGGTTATTTATATCAAACCGATGGAGATGATTTTAATTTAGGAAAAACTTCTTTGCAATGCGGCAGAAGAAATGACGCACTAAAATTTTGGACGCTTTGGAAGGCTATGGGTACCCGTGGACTTGAAAAGCTTGTTGATCATCAATTTTACTTGGCTGATGTTGCTAGAGACTATATTAAATCTAACAAAGATTATACGCTTTACAGCTATGAGAATTCCATTTCAGTTTGTTTTAACTATAAAAACATTGCTGCTGAAACCATTTGCACCGCCTTGTATGAAAAGGCCACTTTAATGGTTGGTTATGGAACTTTTATGGAAGATACCTTTATTCGATTTGTAACCATAAATGCAGACAATAGTAAAGAAGATATTATTGCATTCTTTAAGACACTGGAAGCTTTTGTGGAAGAAAATGAAGGAGAATTACTTAAACCACAAACCATTCTTCGGTAAACCTATTTTATGCTAACCAAACTCATTGTTCTTGGAGTTTACTTTGCTATTCTTTTCATTATTGGAATTGTGGCTTCAAAGCGAATAAAAGGACTGAGTGATTTTTATGTTGGCGGTAAAAAACTTGGCTATTGGGCCGTTGCTTTTTCAGCTAGAGCAACAGGAGAATCCGGTTGGTTGCTTTTAGGTTTGACGGGCATGGGAGCCATGGCAGGATTTTCAGCCTACTGGGTAGTTATTGGTGAACTGTTAGGAGTTGGAGTTTCTTGGTTTTTGATGGCCAAAAAGTTTAAGCAGCTTAGTGATTCCTATAACTCCATTACCATTCCTGATTTTTTTGAAAGTCATTTTAAACCCAAAACACATCTACTTCGAATTGTGGCTGCTACAGCGCTATCGGGATTTGTAATTATTTATGTAAGTGCTCAAATTGATGTAACAGGTAAAGCTTTCGAATCATTTCTTGGAATCAACTATTTTACCGGAGCTGTAGTAGGCTTTTTAATTGTCTTGGCTTACATCTTTACTGGTGGTTTTGTAGCTGTAGTTTGGTCCGATTTTTTTCAAGGTTTACTCATGTTTTTTGGCTTAGTTGCTTTGCCAATCGTTGCCTATTGGGGAATTAGCAATGGCTCAGAAATAGTTAGTGGATTGAATGACATTGACCCAGGTTTAACTACTGTTTTTGGCGGTGGAGATGATACTTGGATGAAAATTGCCAGCATGCTTGGCTTTGCTATGATTGGTTTAGGGTTTTTAGGTTCGCCCCAAATCTA